>JAYRNE010000307.1:0-4123 GCA_041912355.1 Chlamydiales bacterium | reverse complement strand
TAATTCGGGCGCTTGGATAGATGCGAAGAACTTCGCTCTCAAAATAATCACGTTGTGCCCGCATAGGCTCTAGGTAATCATTACTCTCCTGCTGAACAAATTTTGCAGCCTCAGCCATAGCGACAATAGCTGCCACATTTTCAGTGCCGGCGCGCATGCCATGCTCCTGATGTCCGCCAGTAATCAACGGAGGCACCTTTAGCCCTTTACGAATTATGGCAAAGCCAGCGCCCTTTGGGGCATAAAACTTGTGGCCGCTAAAGCATACTGCTTTAATACCTGGGTGCAGTTTCCTAAATGGCGCCTTGCCAAAATGGGAAACAGCATCCACGATAAGTGGGATGCCACGAAAAGCTGCAATATCCGCCATAGCTTCAATATCAGTAAGTACACCCGTTTCATTATTAGCAGACATAAGCACTATCAGGCGCGTGTCAGGACGTATTGAAGCTTCTAGATCTTCAGGTTTTGGTGCGCCATCTAGCCCTACAGGCAAGTAGGTAACATCACGGCCTTCAAGCGGCCTATAGACGGCACTATGCTCAACTGCACTTGTGATTATATGCCCTTTGACGTTTGTCACCATGTTAAGGGCTTCTGTGGCACATGATGTAAATACCACTTCACTTGAATGGACACCAAATACACCCGCTATTGTATCGCGTGCTAAAATGAGGCGAGCTTTTGCCTCTTGTCCATAGCTATGGACACTTGATGGGTTGCCAAAAGATGAGAATGTGAATGTACTAAACAGGTCAAAAAGGCGTGGATCTACTGGGGTTGTAGCGTTATTGTCTAGATAGATCCTTTTCATTTAGTTCTTTAACCTCAATACATACTGCGGTAATATTATCGTGCCCGCCCTTTCTTTTTGCCTGCGCAATAAGGCTTCGCACCTTCTCTTCTACCGTTAAAGGCGCTACTAGCACCTCTTGAATTTCGTTATCACTTACAAGGTCTGTAAGCCCATCAGAGCAGAGAAGATAAAGGTCGTTAACACTAACCTTAGCCACTTCTACCGCTGGCTCCACGAAGGGCTCTGTACCCACTGCCCGAGTGATAACCTTTTTTATATTTACATCAGCCTGCTTCCAAGAAGATATTTTGCCGCTACCCTGGAGCACACTTTCAAGCGAATGATCGTGCGTTAGCTGCTCAAGCTTTCCCCCGCGTAAGCGGTAGATGCGAGAGTCCCCTATATGGGCAATAACACAAGAATCATCGTGAAAGTAAATGGAAACAAAGGTTGTTCCCATGCCTTTTAAAAGCTCATGCGTCTGGCTGAGTTTGTAGACAAAGTGATTTGCCTCAATAAGGCCAAGCCGCACAAGTTCTTTTACCTCTTCACAGCTTCTCTTTTCTACCTGATCTTTTTCAAAAATTTTCCGTAGATAGGTAAGAAGAAAGAGGCTCGTCTCGCGCGCTGCAACTTCTCCTGCTTGATGCCCACCCATTCCGTCCGCCAAAACGTAGAGATGATACTGGGGCAGGCTTCCCCAGACATCTTCGTTATTTTTGCGAACAAGCCCAGTATCCGATAGTCCATAAGAGGTAATTTGCATAGGCATCAGGCGAAGCACCATAGCAGTCGTCAACTATACCATAATAATAGATTTATTTCTCTACCTTTTCAGGAGAGGCAATTAAACTTGTAAAAAGCACTAATCCAGAGGCCTTATCACGTATAAACACATAAAATGGCTTATCACAACGCACTACAACTGGCGGCTTAGTCTCAATTTTAGCCATTCTTGTCATCATCACGACAGCTGTCGCAGCTGCAGCCTCAATACCCGCTTCATCTATCTGCAAGAAAGCTGCATGTAAGACGTCGCTTATTGTAAGATCATTTTTAGGACTTATCGCTGTAAAGTCAGCTTCATCACCAAAAGCTTGTACTATGCCAAGACTTTTTAGAGGCTGTTTTACACTTAGACGCTCGCGGATTGAGCACTTTGGTGCAAAAAGCTGCACATACTGAGACGTCTGCTTTTTATCCCATGTTGCTAGAAGATCTGGCGAAAGATTTTGCGATATAGCCTTTAATGCATCACCATTTTGCGGCAGCACAAAAAGCACCTCTAGGCGCGCGTCATTAGGATCTTTTTGTACAAGATCGCGCCATACAACCTGCACCTTATCATCTTGGTAAAGGCGCATATTTTCAGTCTTCTGCATCATCTTCACGGGCTTATCTTGGCCTGAGATAGTCTTAAATGTAGAATCTTCTGTCATACCTGCTTCAAAGGGCGAAACCCATGCTGCCTTAATGTAGATGGAGCTTAGTAAGACAAGTCTTGTAGCAGGAGTTACGTTGGCTGGCTCTAATAAAGAGGTAATTTTTCCTTGAGTCATCTTGCTTGCCCAAGAGTTAATGCTCTTGCAGGCTTCCTCTGGCTCTTTTATAAAATTTACTTCGAAAACATCGGCGTCAAGCCCTTCCTTAACAGTCTGCAAGTAAGAATCTACTGGCAAAAAGCTGCGATCAACTGCAACGGCCTTTGCATTAATAGCTGCATTCCCGAGTGAGCGCTCATACTTTTTAATGACTTCTGTAAGGGCACCATCCTTAACCATCGGTAGGTGTAGAGCCTGGCCAATTTCAGTTTTAGTTGCATTTTCAGCACCGAAGTAGGCAAGCTGCATAGCAGATGATATGTTGTAGGGAGAGATGCACACATTGCCCTGCGGCTGCCCTAACGCATGTAGTAGGTTAAAGGTAAAGGCATTTTGGCCATCTGTATAGGCATCAGCTGTGATAGATGCCATATGTAAGCATAAAAAGCTGCTGGCAAGTGCAAGTAATTTTTTCATAAAACCCTTATTTTATTAAGTAGAACATTACAAAAATTGTAAGAGCATTAAAGGTGGCATGCATAGCAATAGGTGTCCACAAGGAGCGCTCTCTTATATAAAATAATCCTATAAAGTAGGAATACATAAAAAGTCCAATCATAAGCTCAATATTAGTAGAGCCCTGGAGTGGTGAGTAATGAAAAGCAGCAAAGAAAAGAGAGGTTACGAGAATTGAAATCTGTGGTCCTGCAAAATTTCCTAAAAAGTTTTGTAAAAGACCTCGAAAGAGAAACTCTTCCACAAGAGGCACAACAAAGACAATTGCTACAACGAAACTCCAGAAAAGCCAGGGGTAGCTTTGTATAGCTTTAAGCTGAGCTAGAGCCACTTGCTCATGAACAGGCTTTACCCCAAACCAGTCAACCGCAAGATGAATCCCCTGCACTACCGTCATCACAATAGGATAGGCTATTAAGCAGTACAAAATACCCTTCAAAAAGGCTTTTAGATAGCCATTTGCACCCCATATCCGTTCGCGAATAGGCTCAGGATGTATGCGGCTAAAGCCCATCAGCAAGAAAAGGGCAATAAGTATGGCCAAAAGCTGGCCAAAGTTATCACTTTCAGAAACAGAAAAAGAGGAATAGCCATGTGTGTCAGCATAGTGAATGACCTTTCCTACCCATAGAGGAATAAACCCGCAGGTAAAGACAAAGATCAAAAAGCCAATAAGCAGGCTCATAAGAGGCAATCTTGCCCCTTCATAGGAGGTATAAGTAGGAGTTTGTAAAAGCTGCCACTTGGAAATTACCGCAAGCATAATAACTGCTAGGGCAAATAATGCAACAAAGAGCACTGCAGGATCTGTCATTTCTTATACTCTCATTTCTTGATACAAACGGTTTCTTCAATCTTAATTGCAAGATCGCGGGCTAAGCGTGATCTAACGAGTTCTAGAGCGTCAGAATCGCCCGATTCTGCTCTTCTGATGCTCTCTGGAGTTACCATGTGGTTGCTTACAACACGTTCCATGCGGGCAATTTTAGGCTCTTTGCCTTTAAGGTCTATAATTTCTAGTCTCATGGCAATTGAAAGCACTTTCGCAGTTTCGTAATCGATATCTGCTGCATAAAGGGGCTTAAAGGCACCTCGCTTATAGGGCAACACCTCGCAGCTTACAGTATCGAGCACAACAACAAAATCACTTCCCTTAAAGCGGGAAAACTTTTTAAGGTCTTTTGAGTCGGCAAGTTCTTTAACTGATATACCGCTAAGCTCGCGCTTTACTTCAGCAACTGGTGGGCTGTAGGTCTTTCCTGTACGCTTT
>JAYRNE010000306.1:0-4532 GCA_041912355.1 Chlamydiales bacterium | reverse complement strand
TTAGAGTCAGTTCGCATTAATCCCGATTACTCATTTGCCCTTGCTCATCTAGGTGAGTTGTTGCGAACAGGTACTGGCGGCATTGCTGTCGATCAGCAAGCAGCTTATCACTACCTACAGCGCGCTGTGGAGGCAGATCCTAATAATGCCTTTGCCTTAGGGTCGCTTGGTGCACTATTGCGTACCGGAGCTACCAACGTTCAGCGCGACATGAAGCGCGCCTACAAGTGCCTCACAAAAGCATGTGAGATAGGGCCTTTTAATCCTTTTGCTTTTTGTACACTAGCAGAGCTTTTACTAGTAGGTGGCGATGGGGTGATGCGCGATAGAAGGCAGGCTATGATGATCCTTGAAAGGGTGCTTCAAACCTCTCCTGACTATCCATATGCCCTTGCAACTTATGGCGAGCTTTTGCGAATAGGGGGCGATGGCGTGCCTGCAAATAGAAAGCGAGCGTATGAGTTTCTGAATAAGGCTGTGAGTATTGTTCCAAATTATGGCTATGCCCTTGCAAGCTTGGGAGAGATACTCTGCACAGGGGCGCTTCCTGATGTTGCCCCAGATCTTGCACGCGCGTATGGCTATTTAGAAACTGCTTACAAGATTAATCCCAATAGTACGTTTGTTCTTAACTGGTTTGCAGAGGTGCAGCGGGTAAAAGGTGACTTAGTTGCTGCAAGAAACATTGCTGAGCGCTCTTTAGAACTTGATCCGAATCAGCCCTTTGCTCTTGCAATTGCGGCTTATGTCTATAAGCATGCAAAAGATGCCTCGCAAGATAATCAAAAGGCTATTACCCTTTTTCAAAAGGCCCTTGAGTTAGATCCTAAGCACTATTTTTCTTTAGTAGAACTTGGCGACTTCTATGCTAAAAATGATCCAAAGCGAGCTTTTGAGCTTTATGAGCGATCAACAACCCTTAATCCTAATAATCTCGAAGTGCTTTACTACCTTGCAGGCATACTAAAAGATGGGATAGAGGGCATTCCTATGAACCTGCAGCGAGCGAATATTCTTATCACTCACGCACTCATCATTCAGCCGAATAACCAAGCCTACCTACAACTTCAGCGGGCCATTCTCGAAAAAATCCTCGACCGCCACGTCGAAAAAAAGCAACAAAAGTTCTTTTCCAAAGTAAAAGAACTGCTGACAGGGTAAAAAGGACGAAAGGGAGAGATTAATTAGGGCAAAGCTTCCTAAGTTCCTCAACCTTATCGAGAGCCTCCCAGGGAAAGTTTGCGCGGCCAAAATGGCCTCCCCAGGCAGTTTGGCGGTAGATGGGCCTGTCTAGCTTCAGGTGGGTGATGATTCCCGAGACCGTGAGGTCAAAATGGGTGCGTACTGCTTCTTCAAGATCGCTTGAATCTATTTTTGATGTACCAAAAGTGTTTATGGATAGTGCAACAGGCTCTGGCATGCCTATTGCGTAGTAGAGGGTAACTTCGCATCTTTTGGCAAGGGATGAGGCTACTATGTTTTTTGCGATGTAGCGAGCTACGTAAGAGCCAGAGCGGTCTACCTTTGTAGGGTCTTTACCAGAAAAGGCACCGCCGCCGTGTGCTACAGCGCCACCATAGGTGTCTACTATAACCTTTCTTCCTGTAATGCCTGTGTCAGCGCCTGGCCCTGCATTAATAAAGGCCCCTCCAGGATTTATGAGAATTTTGGTGTCAGCCTGCAAAAGCTTTTCTGGGATAGCTTTTATAATGTGATGGTGAATCTCTTTATGAAGCTGAAAGAGTGAAACGTCACTCTTATGCTGGCATGAAAGTACAATAAAGGCTATTGACTTAGGTTCTATATCATCATAGATAACCCCAACAAGAGCCTTACCATCTGGGCCGTAACTATTAGGGAGCTTATGCATGAGCTTATTGGCTAATACCCACGGAAGGGGCATATACTCTTCGGTCTCTTGAGTGGCATAGCCAACCATAATACCCTGGTCGCCAGCACCAAGTTTGCCTGTACTCATGATAGCATGGGCAATGTCAGCTGATTGCTGCACGATATTTGTGACAAAGCTAAAGCCTGTATAGCCAATTTCATCAAGCACGCTTTTTGCTATATCTGTAACTGGCACATTGGCATGGCTTGTAATTTCACCTGCTAGCATTACAGTATCGTGGCTGAGCATGCAGCTAATGTCAACGCGGGCTTGCGGGTCACGTGCTAGGTAGGCATCTAATATGGCATCGGAGATCTGGTCTGCAACTTTGTCAGGATGGCCTATAGCGCAGGCTTCAGATGCAATGAGTGATTTCATGAAAAAGAAACCTTGTGCACAGTATCCATGCCAAAGCCTAAAAAGGTCTCCCCAACGGATTTAAAGCGTTCTGGATCGTCAGAGACAAAGAAGCTTACGTTACCTGCTTCACGCGCTTTTTTGCCACGTAACTTTTGGAGATTTTCCGCGAATGTCTTTGCAGGGTTTATAAGCTGGCATTTTGGCCCCATAATTTCTTGTATAATCTGCTCTAATAGTGGGTAGTGGGTGCAGCCAAGAAGGAGCGTGTCGATGTTTTTGTCTTTAAGTGGCTGTAGATATTCTGAAGCTACTAAGCGCAAGATATCGGGGTTTGTGAATTTTTCCTCAACAAGAGGCACAAAGAGTGGGCAGCTACACGCTGTTATTGTGGCATCAGGAAGTCTTTCTGCTAGTTCTTTTTGGTACATCCCAGAATTAATTGTTGCCCTTGTGCCTATGACGCCGAGGTTTTTATTTTGTGTTGATGCTACCATCTTTTCAATGGCAGGCTCCACGACGCCAAGAACAGGTATTGTAAAGGTTTTTTGTAGCCTATCAAGGGCAAGTGATGTAGCAGTGTGACAGGCGATTGCTATAAGCTCAACACCTTGCTCAAGAAGAAAGAGGCTGTTTTCTATAGAGTAGCGTTCAATAGTCTCTTGGCTTTTGCCGCCGTAGGGACAGCGTGCAGTGTCACCAAAGTAGACGTAGGACTCATCTGGCAGGTGGTGGATGAGCTCTTTTAGAACTGTAAGGCCACCTACACCAGAATCAAATACGCCAATTTTTGTCATTACGGAATCTCTAGTTTTTGGCCAGGATAGATGACGTCTTTTGAGAGGTTATTTGCTTTTTTGATGGCATCAGTAGTTGTGCCATGGTCTTTTGCAATCTTTTCAAGGCTATCGCCCGATTTTACTCGGTATTCGCTGCCGCTTGTCACTTTTGATGATCCTGAGGTCTTAGCCTGCATTGCGCTTGCAAGAAGCCTTAGGGCTGATTCTAGCTCTTTAATTTGCTGAGCTTGTAGGGCGCTTACTTCTTGCTGCTGCTCGAGCTTTTTCTGAATTTCGCTAAAGCTAGAGGAGGAGTCATTTGCATGTTTTTTAAACTGCTTAAGGTCGGCAACTAGCTTGTCGATATTTTTTTCCATTGCCTTAAGGCGGGTGTCAACTGTAGTTGAAGTTGACTTTTGCGACTCTTTAGCAGCCTTAATAAGTGAAGTCACTTCTGCATGCATAGAATCGAGAACCGATTCTTGATTGGCAATTTTTTGCTTTAGAGAAGCGATTTCTTGGTCTTGGTTATTAACAGAGTAGCTGAGGTTCTGAAGCGAACGCTCGAGAGAGTTAGCAGCAGGAGCCCCTGCATAGAGGCTGCCTGCAACTAGTAAGTAAGTAGCTATAAAATTTCGCATAGCTTAGTTTTTTGTATATACTTTGAACTGTGCTCGACGGTTAACGTGCCAAATTTCTTCGCCATCTCCATCGACAAGGGGTCTTTCCTTACCGTAGGATACTGTGAAGATGCGATCGTATCCAACGCCTTCTTTAATCATCATGTTGCGAACTGCATTGGAGCGGTTTGCACCAAGGGCAAAGTTGTAAGCTGCAGGGCCGCGACTGTCGCAGTGGCCTTCAACAAACACGTAGACGTTTGGATGGTTATTGAGCCATTCTGACATCGATGTGATGATGGCAAGGTTGTCGCTACCTTTAACAAGGCTTGAGTTGTAGTCAAAGTGGATGTTTTTGAAGATTTCAGCAAGCTCTGGATCTAAGCTAGGATCGCTAAAGGCTTCGATACCAGGAATTGAAGAGCCTGATTCGCCAGGTGTTTCAGAGGCTTGTTGGATAGTGTCGGGACCGCCTACACGCATGCTCTCTTCTTCAAAGCCAATAAATTCTGAAGGGCTATTGCTTCCGCCAGCTTGAGAGTCAAATTCATCGCGAGCACCAATTTCGCGAGATTCTCCGTGATAGCCTAATGCTGTTTTTACACCGCGGGCCATGTGTCTGCCTGCAGACTGCGTGTCATTCCACACATCATCAGTGGATCTTTGACAACTTGCAGTAAAAGAGATAGCTGCTAGTAGCAGCAACATACGAGTGAAAAGCCTTTTCATACCATCCTCAGAATAGTTGTGATAAAACGAGATGAAGTCTAGCATACTCGGCATTTAAGTAACAGAAAAAGGACCAAAAGGACTATCAATAAACTTTCATTGTTAGTCCTTTTGGTCCTTTATGTCCTTTTGGTCCTTTTTTTTGGGGCGAAGCTT
>JAYRNE010000305.1:0-8465 GCA_041912355.1 Chlamydiales bacterium | reverse complement strand
GACAAAGTTTTGGTAACAGCCGGTAACTCAAAAGGTTCAACCGGAACTGTTATTCGCTCGATGGGCGAAAAGGTGCTTGTACAGGGCATTAACCTCTGCAAAAAGCACGTAAAGCGCTCACAGCAAAATCCAAAGGGCGGCGTTGTTGAAATGGAGAAGCCAATTCACGTTTCTAACGTAGCACCATGTGATGAAGCAGGTAACCGTGTTAAGGTTAAAGTAGAGATCAATAAAGACGGAACGAAAGAGCTCGTGTATGAAAATAACGGCCAAAAGAGCTCATGGCGTTCAATGAAGACTTCTAAGGAGTAAGAACAATGTCCAGACTCAAAGGTCATTACAAAGCAGCAGTAAAGCCTGCCTTGCAAAAGAAGTTTAACTACGAAAACCCAATGATGGTACCTTCAATGAAGAAGATTGTCATCAGCATGGGTATCGCAGAAGCTTCTAAAGATAAAAACTCTGTGATCGACTGCGTAAATGAACTTACGCTTCTCTCCGGCCAAAAGCCAGTAATCACACGTGCTAAAAAGGCGATTTCTAACTTTAAGCTGAGACAAGACCAGCCAATCGGCATCAAGGTAACACTTCGCGGCCAAAGAATGCTCGATTTCTTCGATCGATTCTGCAACATCGCAGCGCCTAGAATTCGCGACTTTCGCGGCTTCAACTCAAAAGCAGATGGTAGCGGTAACTTCACGCTAGGCCTTGAAGACCAGATGATATTTCCAGAATTAAATCTGGATAAAGTAAAGCGCGCTCAAGGTATGAACATTACTTTTGTTACCTCGGCGAAAAATGACGAAGAGTGTGTAGAGCTTCTAAGGCTCATGGGCATGCCCTTTAAAGAAAAGACAGTTATAGTGCCTGAATGGCATGATATCCAGGGAGAGAAAAAATAATGAGTTTTAATGATCCAGTATCAGATCTCTTAACCCGCATTCGCAATGCATGTATGGCGCGTCACGCGTACGTAGATGTTCAGTGGAGCGTGCTTAATCAGAATATTGCGAACGTATTAAAAGACGAGTCCTATATCGAACACTATCTAGTGAAAAACGAAGGTGGCAAGTCAACGATGCGCGTATTCTTACGCTATACAAAAGGTCGTCTGCCGCTTATTCGTGGGTTAAAGCGCGAGTCAAAGCCAGGTCGTAGACGCTATGTTGGCTATAACGACATTCCAAGAGTCTTTGACGGACTTGGAATTTCAGTCTTAAGCACGTCACAAGGCGTGTTAGTAGGATCAGAAGCTCGAAGCCGCAAGGTTGGTGGCGAATTATTGTGTTACGTTTGGTAGAGGATTATACATCATGTCGCGCAAAGGAAGATCACCTATTACTCTCCCTAAAGGGGTAGAAGTATCGGTTAAAGGAAATGAAATCGTCGTAAAGGGCCCAAAAGGCACACTTCAACAGACTCTTGTTCCAGGAATATCACTTTCTGTTGAAAATGGCGTAGCTCACGTGAATGTTGCAAGTGAAGATCGCGCATTACGTAAGTTTCACGGATTATATCAAGCTCTTGTATCCAACATGGTTGTTGGCACTACACAAGGCTTTGAAACAAAACTTGAAATGATCGGCGTTGGTTACCGTGCAGCAGTGCAGGGGAATGTGCTTGATCTTCAGGTTGGCAATTCCCATGAAACTAAGCTTGCAATTCCCCAGGGTATTGCAGTGAAAGTGGAAAAAAATACACAGATCTCCGTAACTGGAATCAATAAGCAAGCTGTTGGTCAATTTGCTGCACAAATTCGCGCTCATAAGAAGCCAGAACCCTATCAGGGCAAAGGCATACGCTATGAAGGTGAGTATGTACGTAAGAAGGCTGGCAAAGCGGCCAAAACTGCTAAAAAGTAAGGTACGTAACTAATGGAAAGCGGAATAATTAAATCAAGCGCAAGAAAGCACAAGCGTGCGTTGCGCGTTCGAAAGAAAGTACAAGGTACATTGGCGAAACCAAGAATGTGCGTGGTAAAATCCAATCGTCACATCTAAGTTCAGCTTATCAACGACGAAGAGGGTAAGACTCTCGCATCACTTTCTACCAATTCGAAAGAATTGCGCAAAACTGAGCATGCGAAAAAGAACAAAGCTTCTGCTAAAGCTTTGGGCGAAATGATTGCGAAGAAAGCAAAAACACTAGGAATTAACGAGATTGTTTTTGATCGCGGCCCATTCCGCTATCATGGAATACTTGCTGAACTTGCTGACAGCGCACGCGCTGGCGGTCTCCAGTTTTAAACGAATTAGAATAAGGCTATAAGGTAATGGCAAAACAAGAAAATACCAAGCGCGAACAACCGAAGTCAGACCTCATGGAAAAGGTGCTGTACATTAACCGCTGCTCTAAGACTGTTAAGGGCGGTAGGAAGATGAGCTTTTCAGCACTTATCCTCGTAGGCGATGGCAAAGGCCGCGTAGGCTATGGATTTGCAAAAGCAAACGAACTTACAGAAGCTATCCGCAAAGGTGGAGAGCTTGCTCGTAAGAATATGCATTCAATCATCATGCAAGGATCAACAATTCCTCATGACATGTCTGTAAAATGGGATGGCGCTACTATCTTTATGCGTCCTGCTCCACAAGGTACTGGTATCATTGCCGGTTCTAAAGTGCGTGCAATTTTGCAGTATGCTGGCATTAAGGATGTAATGGCAAAGAGCTTAGGTTCTAGCAACCCAATTAACCAAGTTCGCGCAACATTTAAAGCTCTTCTGAACATGTCAACACGTGAAACAATACTGGCCGAAAGGAAGGGGGCATAATGGAACTTCACTCATTAACAAATTCATCACGTCCTGCAAAGCGAAGAAAGCGCGTAGGTCGCGGTATGGGCTCAGGCCTTGGCAAAACATGTGGTCGCGGCCACAAGGGTGCTGGAAGCCGAGCTGGTTACAAAACAAGAGCTCGATATGAGGGCGGTCAGCTGCCACTTTATCGTAAAATGCCAGGTCGCGGCTTTAGCAATGCAATGTTTCAAAAGAAACTCGATGCAGTTAACCTCAGCTACATAGACACACATTACGCTGATGGCGAAGTTGTGAATCTTGCCTCATTAAAACTGAAAGGTTTAGTAAGTAATAGCTCCTGCGGCTTTAAAGTGCTGTCAGAAGGCGAAATTACAAAAAAGGTTCGCATTGAAGCCAATGCGATGTCGAAGAAGGCCGAAGAAAAACTGCAGCAAGCCAAAATTGATTATACTCGAGTTCAATAAGATCTAGTATAAGGGCTTGTCCATTACTAAAGAGATGTGACCACATATGTTTGCAACGCTATCGAGAATTTTTCAGGTTCCTGAACTCCAGAAGAAGATTGTCTTCACACTGCTTCTCCTTGCTGTCTATCGCGTGGGCGGGTTTATTCCTGTTCCAGGCATTAATAGCGAAGTGGCTTTAGCCTACTTTCGCGAAGCTACAGGGGGAGGACAGAACCTCTTTCAGCTAGTAGATATTTTTAACGGCGGCGCCTTTTCGCAAATGACAATTTTTGCTCTTGGCGTTGTTCCCTATATTTCGGCCTCCATTATCCTTCAGCTGTTAGTGGCATTAATACCGTCACTCCAGCGTGAAATTCGCGAAAACCCTGAAATGGGTAGACGCAAGGTTAATCGATGGACTCGTTATGGAACACTTGTTCTTTCGTTTTTACAGGCTACGCTTTTTGCGAAGTATGCCCATCAGATCAATATGTCAAACCCAGGCATCGTCTCTCCTGAACTTTTAGAAGTACAGGCCTTTGGCGTCTCTTGGCTTTTCTATGCTATCATGGTTGTTACTATGACTACAGGCACAATGTTCTTGATGTGGATTGGCGAGCAGATTACAGAAAAGGGCATTGGCAACGGTATGAGCCTTATCATTACTGTTGGTATTTTGTCCTCAATTCCGTCGACTATGGGTTTAATTGTTCAGCAGCTAAACCTTGATAGTCCAGAGCCTGGCCAAATTTCATTCTTCTCGCTCTTAGTGCTCTTTACGCTCTTTGTGCTTGTAATTATGGCGACAATATACATTACTCAAGGCCAGCGTCGTATACCACTACAGTATGCAAGACGTGTTGTTGGCAACCGTGAAGTGCAGTCTATGGGATCTTCCTATATACCGCTCAAGGTTAACTATGCAGGCGTTATACCGGTGATCTTTGCTTCATCGCTTCTCATGTTCCCAGCTACAATTGGTCAGTTTGTTGGCCTAGGAAACTGGATGGGCGTGGTTGCTGACTGGTTCTCACCAGGTTCAAGCCTCTATTTTGTAACATACATGCTTCTTATCGTGTTCTTCACATACTTCTGGACTGCAACACAGTTTCGTCCAGACCAAATTGCTTCAGACATGAAAAAGAATGGCGCTTTCATTCCAGGCGTACGACAAGGCAAGCATACACAGGAATATTTAGAAGAAACTATGGGTAGAATTACCCTTATTGGTGCGGTTCTACTGGCAATACTTGCTGTACTGCCACAGATTATTGGCCGCCTGATGAATGTTTCGCAAACAATTAGCTATTTCTTTGGTGGAACTTCACTCCTTATCTTGGTAGGCGTTGTCCTTGACACGATGAAGCAGATCGAAAGCCACTTATTGATGAAGCGTTACGATGGATTTATGAAAAAAGGGCGTGCCCGCGCATAAAGTCCATTGAATAAAAAGACAGTTTAGTTTATTATTTTCTCACTTTTAACTTTTGGAGAAAGAGCAATGGCTCGAATTCTTGGTGTAGACATACCAGACAACAAACGACTAGAGATAGCGCTAACCTATATATATGGTATAGGCGTAAGCACATCTCATGAAATTACAGATAAGTTAAAGCTTAATCCTGACATGAGGGCAGGAAAGCTCACTTCTGACGATATCGCACGTCTAACGAACCTTATCCAGACAGAATATGTCGTAGAAGGTGACCTTCGCCGTCAAGTTCAGAATAACATTAAGCGCCTTGTAAGCATACATTGCTACAGAGGCATGCGCCATCGCCTTGGACTTCCAGTACGCGGCCAGCGTACACGTACGAATGCTCGTACAAGAAAGGGTCCACGTAAGACTGTGGCAGGTAAAAAGAAAGCAACACAACAGTAAAAGCAAATAGGGAGTTTTAGGCCTTGAGCACAACGAAACCAACTACAAGTAAGTCAGCAGCACCGGTTAAAAAGACCGTAAAGACTAAGAAGAAGATAGCAAGAACAGTGCCATCAGGCATCGTGTTTGTTAAAGCTACCTTCAACAACACAATCATCGCAATTACAGATCCAACAGGACAAGTTATTGCATGGTCATCTGCTGGTAAGTCTGGCTATACTGGGTCAAGAAAATCCTCAGCTTTTGCTGCAACTATTGCTGCACAAGATGCAGCCAAAGTCGCCATGAACATGGGGATGAGGGATGTTGAAGTAAAGCTAAAAGGTCCTGGCGCTGGGCGTGAGCCTGCTGTTCGCGGCCTGCAAAGTGCAGGGTTAAATGTTACAGTCATCACAGATGACACCCCAGTTCCACATAACGGTTGCCGTCCTCGCAAGAGACGTCGCGTTTAAAATAAAAAATTAGCACTAGGAGACTACTACATGCTGGTTAAATTCGGCAAACTTGAAAAACCTCGCAAAATTGCTGTTGAAGAGGAATCTGCAACCCCGACATTTGCACGATTTATTGCAGAGCCTTTTGAGCGCGTTTTCGGGCATAGCATAGGCAATGCGATGCGTCGCATCCTGCTATCTTCCCTCGAAACGCCTGGCATCATTTCCGTACGTATCGAAGGTGTCCCGCACGAGTTTATGGCTGTAGAGGGCATCGCTGAAGATATGACGAATGTCATTCTGAACTTTAAAGGTGCTAAGCTTCGCTGCCTACCTTCTGATGAAACTGGTACAACTCGCGAAAGCCGCATTGTTACAACAGAACTTGACATTAGCCAAGCTGATTTGGACAAAAACAAGGGCTCTATTGAAGTGAAACTTAAAGATGTTATCCAGGATAGCATTTTTGATGTAGTAAACCCAGAGCTTAAGCTTTTTACTGTTACAAAGCCAATGAAGCGTCAAATCGATGTGCGCGTTGGGTTTGGCAGAGGCTACGTCTCTTCTGAGCGCCATGTAATACCTAACAAGATCGTTGACGAAATCGTTGTTGATACAGCTTTTTCACCAGTAACTCTTGTTAACTATTTCGTTGAAAATACCCGCGTTGGCCAAGATACTGACTTTGATCGCCTTGTGCTTGAAGTTACAACAGATGGTCGTTTGACACCTGTTGAAGCTCTCTCATTCGCGGCACAGATCTGCATCAATAACTTTGAAGTGTTCCAGCAAATCAAAGCACACGATCTCATCTTCGAATCTCCAACAAAAGAGGGACAATCTGATGATGATGAGCTGCTTGATAAGCTAGCCCTTCGCATTGACGAAATTGAGCTTTCTGTACGCTCAACAAACTGTCTGGCATCTGCCAACATCGACACCATTGCAGAGCTTGTATGCATCCCTGAGAAGAAGATGCTCGAGTTCCGTAACTTTGGTAAGAAGTCGCTAAATGAAATTAAAGCGAAGCTGCAAGATATGAACCTTGGTCTTGGCATGGACCTTTCACACTTTGGCATTACATTTGACAATGTTAAAGAGAAGATGAAAGAGCTTTTAGACCAACGCAAGCAAAAACGCGAAAAGAAGAAAAAGTAGAGTAGGATTATGAGACACGCAAAATCAAGTGCAAAATTAAGCAAAACTTCATCTCACCGCCGATGCATGTTTGCCAATATGCTCAAGTCGCTTGTCGACAGTGAGAAGATTGTCACAACAGTGCCAAAGGCAAAAGAACTGAAGCGTTTTGCTGACCAGTTAATTACGCTCGCCAAGAAGAACACTCTTGCTGCAAAGCGTGAAGCTATCGGCTGGCTGATGGTTCGCTACAATCAGCTTACCCCTAAAGAAGCTCGCATGGCCCGTCAAGGCGACAAGAGCTCCTTTAACAATGACCGTAAGGTTATTGACAAGCTCTTTGGCGTTCTAGGCCCACGCTTCGAAAAGCGCGCTGGCGGCTATACCCGCATTATGCGCCTTGCAGAACATCGTGCTGGCGATAATGCCCAGGAATGCATTTTGCAGTACCTCGAAGAGTAAAATTGCACTATCCCATACCGAGACCGGCTGTTATCTATACTTATAGGTTATATATATCAGCTGGTCTCGTCGCTTTTATTCTCTTATTTCTAGTTTTATTCTTAACGCTAAATTACTTGTACTATCTATCCTATATTACATGGGCTATGGTAGCCTATTATTCGCTGCCAAATGAAGCAAGTTACAAGAGAAGAATTCATACACCATGTCCAGTAGCGTTTTAGAGTGACTTAATTAGCCTTGAGATTTCCTTTATCAAATAAAAGGGAACAGAAAGAACGTTGTTTTTGAATGCTAATGGTTTTGTGGAGATGTGAAGCCCTATCGGACTAGAGGGTTTTCTTTGCAAAAATGTGCGAAGTGAGGTAAGGCGTTTTCCTTTTCCTGCTTTTACCTCTATGGGAATGACTTTTCCGTGGAAATTTGTTATAAAGTCTACCTCGGCATCGCCGCCCTTTTCTGTTTCCCAAAAAAAGAGGTGTGGATCCAAGTAGCAGTCTGTGTAAGCAAGTAGTTCCTGACCTACAAACTGCTCTGCAAGCGTTCCTGCATTTACTTGGTGAAAGGAAGTTGTTGTAAACATGGCCGGATCTACTTCAAGAGCGCACTGTAAAAGGCCAATGTCAAGAAAGAGAAGTTTGAATTTTTTTTCGTTTTCTTCTGCCTTAAGAGGAATGCCATTTGCTAATGTGGCATGTACAGGGGAAATCAGGTTTGCCTGTTGAAGCTTTCTAAGAGCATATTTATATTCCCTTGAAGGGTTTGTACATTCAGGGTCGATTTTGCTATAGCGAAAGTGTTTAGCGACTAGCTCAGGGCAAGATTCAAAGAGCTTTTGAAGATGAGCGAATTCATTTCTTTTTCCATATTTGCCAAGGTCGAGTCGGTATATGTCTATAATGGCTTTTAGTTCATAAAGTGCCTCTATATAGGATTGAGATTGTATATAGGTTTTTATTGCTGCAGGCATGCCGCCTACTAAAAAATAGTCGCGGATAAATCGCAGTAATAGGTTATGAAAGGCATCAGGAAGAGGATTTTCTAAGGATACATTTTCTAATGCTTCATTCCACTGACCTTGTCCTATGGCCTCAAGAAATTCACTGAAGGAAAGGGGTTTCATATTCAGAAACCGTACTCTGCCCACGGGAAAAGAAATAGGTGTTTCTTCATCTTCGAGTACAAATTCAAGTAGTGAGCCTGCCGCAATAACATGCAATTCTGGAAGTTTTTCTTTGAAATAACGAAGAGATTTGATGGCTTGTGGGCAAAGCTGAATTTCGTCCAGAAAGAGAAGTGTTGATTTAGGTGTTATCTGTGTTTGATAAAGCAATCCAAGCTGTTTTAAG
>JAYRNE010000304.1:0-6617 GCA_041912355.1 Chlamydiales bacterium | reverse complement strand
TAATAAAGCCGCTTGCGCTACTTTCTTCTGATCCTGCCATCTTGCCTGCAATGCCGTAATAGACCGGGATAAAGGAGCAGATAAGGAGGATGATTCCTGAAACAATAACAGCTACAGAAATTTCCTTTTTGGAGCGAACCTGCATAGCGCTTTTGACCATCTCAGGCTCTAAGAAGACAAAGAGGCATGGTATGAGGAGGTAGGCTGCCAGCTTTGAGTTAAACCCTTCGCGCATCTCGGTTTCAATGCCGCTGAAGGAGTTAAAACAGGTGACGTTACTAGTGGGGGAGTCCGGGCTTAAAAAGCAGGCTACCCCTAATGCTCCAAGAAGAAGTACGGCCTGGAGCATGGCTATCCATGCCTTGGTTTTTGATCTTCCGCGGATCGTGATATAGACAACAGCAATCCAGGCGCCTATAAAGAGGGTGTCGTGCTTTACGCCAAGTGCCTTAAAGAGGTCCTTTAGGGCAACAGCTTGAGCTACAAGTAGGCCAAGAATCGTGGCCATAGTCAAGAAGCAGGAGATTTTTCTGAGTGTATGGCTTCTATAGTGCTTTTCGAAAAGATCTGGAACGCTAGAAATTTGAAGGCGGGAGATTCTTGCTCCAAGGCCAAGTCCCAATGCGAGCAGTCCAAGAGCACTTCCAAGAGGGTAGAAAATAGCGTAGATGCCATCAGACTGGGCGCAGTCCACAAGATAGAGAAACCAGCTTCCGCCAATTTGGTATGCTACAAAAGATCCTGCAAGGGAAAACCAGCTTATCTGTTTTCCTGATTGTGAGTCGGTATGCTCTTGCGACTTACTTCTCGTAAATAGCCACAGGCTAACGCCCGCTATCAAGCAACATAATAGAATAACTAAAAAGGATAGTTCCATTATCTATTATTCAAACCCTACAAACAATTACATTATACAACACATCCACTGACACTCTTGCCAGATCCTGCCTATCCTGTTGACCTTCGGGCATGGCTCCGGGCAAGAATCCTGTGATTATTTTCAATCTGACTTAAGTATTGCAAGGCGCGATTATTTATTCCATATAAGATATAGAATTTTATAAAAAAAGACTCCACATGTGTCTGTGGAGGCGAAAAAAATTACAAATTAAGGAAGGGATTTGCCGACTGAATGAACGAATTGCCCTTTTTTCGGCGGTTTAGCTCTGATCTTAAGGAGTAAAGTAGGTCCTGATCAAAGTCCTGATTTGCTGCCCAGCGTAGGTATTCAACGGGAATTTCCTTTAAAGGTCGTCCCTTATGTTTGCCTAGGGGCATATTCTTCATCTGGATAGGGCGGGAGAGAGCCTCTGTTAGCTGCTCAAGCGTTCTATACTGCTCTGAAAGGCGTTTAAATACCTGGATGTTTACGATAACATCGCTCATGGCTCTATGTGCACCTTCTTCTTCGATGTTAAAGTGTTGACGAAGAGTCTGTAGGGAGTTTGAGGGGCTTTCTCCATAAAGCCTTGCAAGGCGGACAGTGTCAAAGAAGGGGTTTTTACGTATCGTGCAGGGAATGTTGCAGCGGGCTGCATGGTGGGCTAAAATTTCGATGTCGTAGGTAATGCCATGGCCGATAATAGGGTGAGGGCCTATGAGTTCAAAAAGGCCGCCTAAAATCTGGTCTATTTTGGGTTGACCCCTTACCATCTCCTGGGTGATGTGGTGAATGGCTATAGAATTTGCGGGAATTTCAATTTCAGGGTCTATGAGAGACTCAAATTCAGCAAGGTTAGCATCTAGAGTAAACTTAACAGCAGCAACTTCAATGATGCGGTCATTTTTGGGGTCAAGCCCAGTAGATTCGCAGTCTATACAAACAAATGTGTGGCTTTTAAGTTGTGGCATACTGTTCTACCTTTTGCCTTAATTCGAAGGTTCCAAGATGAGATTTACTCGAGTGCTGGATATATTCAAAGCCTTCGAAGGGAAGTTCCTTTAGTATGGCCTTAGTTTGAATATCTAGTTCGCTTTTTGTTACTTTATCAGCCTTTGTCAGAACAAGAAGAAAGGGCTTTTGGTAGTGGTAGAGCCAGTGTAAAAGTTCTAGATCTTCGGTGGTTGGTGTGCGGCGGATATCCAAAAGAAAGAGAATGAGTTCTAAGCGAACGGCTTTTTCAAAGAATTTTGTCATAACCTTTCCCCATTGATCTTTAACACTTTGGGGGACTTTTGCATAGCCATAGCCAGGAAGGTCTACAAAGATCAGCCTTTCGTCGATCTCAAAAAAGTTAATAAGCTGTGTTTTGCCGGGAGTTTTTGAAGTTTTTGCAAGCTGGTTTTTTCCACATAACTCATTGATTAGCGAAGACTTACCAACATTAGAGCGGCCGCAAATAGCCACTTGATTAAGATGGTGGCCAAACTTGGGGTACTCCTCAGGCCAAACTGCTGATTTAATAAAACGTGTGCTATTCCATCTCAGTTTCATCGGGCAATCTCTATAAGCCGCACATTTTCCTTTTCGTGCGTAATGTTAATGCGAATTGTGTCAGGGGGCAAAATCTCTTCTACCCTCTCTGCCCATTCGATGCAGGTAATGCCATCTTGGTCTAAAACTTCGTCAAAGCCCATGTTAAGAAAGTCCTCAGCATTTTTAATGCGATAAAGGTCAAAGTGGTAGAGCGTCTTTTTGCCCTTATAAATGTTCAGGTACTGAAATGTAGGGCTTGAAACGGCTTCTGGGGCAACATCGCAAAGTTCATGAGCAAGCGAGCGTATGAAGGTGGTTTTACCCGTGCCAAGATCACCAAAAAAGGCAAGCACACTGCCGGCTTTTAACTCTTTTGAGAGCTCTAGCGCCACTTTTTCAGTATCTAAAATAGAGGATGAGTGAACCTTAAAACTAGAAACTAAAGAGGCTTTCTCGGGACAATTTTTTATGCTACAATCATTCGTAAGCGCGGGAGCCTTCCTTACTTGGGAATGTTCGCCTGCGCCTGCAAGTGGTTGTAAATTAAAATCTTGGACCGATGAAGCATCTTGAACTTTCGGTTTTAGCGTCTCTTTCTGCAACGTAGTTATGTTTCCTGTTCGACCTCTCCAAGCCAGCTTTCTACGTAAGGGCCGAATTCTTCGACTTCGGACATCATCTCTACGAAAGAGGCAATCTTGTCTTCTGCAAGCTGCTTTTGGATAAACTCCATAAAATGCTCTTCAATCTGGAAGCGGCTTTGGTTTTGGACTTCTACGAGTGTTACCGGTTTAAGATAGTTTGCCTTAAAGTCTTCGATAACAGCTTCTCTAGAGTGATAGAGTTTGCCGTTGACGGCTGATGAGAAGACGATTTTTGTGATAGGTGTTTTTGGGGTAAACTTACTTGCATAGGCCTTTATCACTTCAGGGTCTTCCGATATGAAAAAGCGCTTTACGCGAAGACCGCCCACACGCTCTGTATTTTCGGGGCACTTAGATACCCAGTCATAGATAGCATCTTGTGGATTTGGGTGTGTATTATCGCCATAAACCTTGCCGGTAAAGGGGCAGATATAGATTTTTTTTGTATTTTCATCTACTGCTGATGTGAATACACCAATCTTAATTTCTGTTTCGCGAGAGAGTTTTCCTTCGCTATCTAAAATGCGTACGGCATCATCTGTGCTCTGATAGACAAGTTTATCGCGCACAAAGAGCATTGGCTGCAGAGAAAACTTATGCTCAACATAAAAAAGATAGGTCGTGATGAGCTCAGGATGTTTCGTGCTTTCTAGGTAATCTTTTAACTGGCTGCGTAGACCCGCTGTTAAAGACATCTTCGTCATTTATGTACCTCAAAATCATTAAGTAACAAATAATTTACCAGCGACAGAGGTTTTTACGCTACTAAATTGTGAAAGAAATCGACTATCCTATCAAAAATCAGCACCCAGTAGTCGCCAAAAAAGTAGCCGAGTGAAAGAAAGGTCGTAACCCAGATAAAGGCCCCCATATAGGCAAAGAGCATAAAGGCCTGAGAGTCAAGGGAAGCAATTCCTGCTGTAAAGCCTGTAAAGTGGCGAATCCCCGGTACAAAATAGCCAATCATGAGAGTCCACTTCCCGAAGCGGTTAAACCAGCCATGAACGCGCTGCATCCTGGCATCTGTTATCCCTATTCGAGGTCCATAGTTTGTTACAAGATAGGTGCCAGCTGTTCTACCCAACATATAGCTTACAGTGATTCCACAGCATGCGCCGCTATAGGCAGCAATTAAAGTGGGGACGATGCTAAGGTCGCCATTAAAAAGAAGGACGCCGGTAAGTACCATAAGTGGCTCTCCTGGTATTGGCAAGGCAATAATTTCAAGCGCAAGCAAGAAAAAAAGCGCCATGCTTCCATATTCAACAAGCCACAAAGAAAATGTTTCATTACCTGGTAAAAAATCCATAGCATTGAAGAATACATTAATTATTTGATAAAGTCAAGCAAGAAAGGACCAAAAGGACAAAAGGACCAAAACGACCAAAAGGACCTAAAGGACAGCAATAACGGTTATTGGTGTCCTTTAGGTCCTTTGTCCTTTTGGTCCTTCGTCTTTTTTTGCCAGTTGAAGTTAAGCTAAATCTACGCTATACTCAACCTTTTTTTAGGAATTTTATGCCCCAAGTTGCCCACACGATTGTTGGTCGTTTACACGATTTTTTCGCTGATGCAGTACGCACAGCATTTCCCGAAGCTCAAGGTGAAGTAGAGCTTGTTAAAAGTGCTCATGGCCATTACCAGTTTAATAGCGCTATGAAACTTTCAAAAGCCTTAAAGATGAATCCTCGTCAGATTGCTGAAAAAATTGTGGCGGCATGTGGAGAGAAGGGGCAGGATTTTATCGAAAAGCTAGAGGTGGCAGGCCCTGGTTTTATAAACATTACCTTGAAAGCCAGCTTTTTAGACAATGAGCTATTTGGCATGCTCAAAGAGCCTAATTTTGGCATTAAAGCTCCAAAAAATCAAAGAATTGTTATAGATTTTTCAAGCCCAAATACGGCAAAAGAGATGCATGTAGGCCATCTTCGATCTACGATTATTGGCGATGCCCTTGCTCGCGGTTTCGAATTTTTGGGCCACACTGTTGTGCGCCAAAACCATATAGGCGACTGGGGAACAGCATTTGGCATGCTTATTGCTTACATGAAAGAACATGTGCCTTCAAGTCTAGAGACCGTCTCCCTTTCAGACCTTGTGACATACTACAAGGCCGCAAAAATGCTCTTTGATTCTGATGCTGCCTTTAAAAAGACCTCCCAGCTGCAAGTTGTCGCTTTGCAAGGCGGCGACAAAGAGGCTCTATACTACTGGAATATCATCCGCGATATCTCCCGCAAAGCCTATCAGGAGATTTATGACCTTTTAGATATCCGCATTACTGAGCGTGGAGAGTCTTTTTATAATCCCTTTTTAGCTGATGTCGTAGCTGAACTTGAACAAAAAGGCCTTGTAACTATCTCAGAAGGCGCAAAGTGTATCTTTTTAGAAGGCTTTCACAACCGCGAGGGCGATCTTTTGCCACTTATGATCCAAAAGTCTGATGGTGGCTATAACTACGACACGACTGACATGGCAACAATACGCCATCGCATAAACGAAGAAAAGGCAGATCGCATCATTATCGTCACGGATGCAGGCCAGGCAACCCACTTTCAGATGATCTTTGCAGCCGCTATTAAGGCCGGGTATTTAGACCCAAATAAGGTGCGTGTAGATCATGTGCCATTTGGCGTAGTTTTAGGGGCAGATGGAAAAAAATTCCGCACAAGGTCTGGAGAAACCGAAAGGCTTATAGACCTTATAAATGCGGCTGTAGTAAAGGCTGAAGCGATTTTGCAAGAGCGCAATCCTGAATGGCCAGAAGATGAGCAAAAGAAAATCTCGAAAGCCCTTGGCATAAATGCCATAAAGTACTCAGACCTTGTCTGTCACCGCATTAGCGACTACCTCTTTAGCTATGACAAGATGTTGCGCTTTGAGGGTAATACGGCAGCATTTGTTATGTACTCCTACGTTCGTGTGCAGGGCATTTTGCGTAAAGTCGGTATAGACCCAACGAGCCTTATAGCAACAACAAAAATCGCCCTTCAGCACCCAACGGAAATAGCTCTTGGGCTGCACCTTGCCCAGTTTGGTGAAACGCTTGATCTCATGGCAGAAGATCTTATGCCAAACCGTCTGACAGAATACCTCTACACACTAGCTGAAACGTTCAACGCCTTCTTTCGCGACTGCCGCGTCGAAGGCTCTAGCGAACAAAACTCGCGCCTTCTCCTAACAGAGCTTACAGGTCGTGTCCTCAAGCAGGGCATGAACATACTTGGTCTTGTTACTGTTGAGAGGATGTAATCGTGGTTTTGCTTTTTTTACCGGGGATTTCGTGGACGTAGTTAGGGATAGCATAGCCTGGAAGGCTTGTCATAAGTCTTGAAATAAGCTCTAGGCCATGTTTAGTCTCTACTTCAAAATGGCTAGAGCCTTGTACGCGGTCAAACCCGTGAAGGTAGTAGGGGGTAATGCCGTGGTCAATAAGGCCTGAAAATAGCTTGTGGAGGCTATCGTGGTCGTCGTTTACCCCTTTTAAAAGTACTGACTGGTTAAGCACTGGTATGCCTAGAAGCTGGATTTTGCGAAGAGCGTGCCATATGTCATCG
>JAYRNE010000303.1:0-10589 GCA_041912355.1 Chlamydiales bacterium | reverse complement strand
GTTTTATCTATTGGTTCTTATCTGTGTTGGATTGTTGCTACCACGTTTTGGCTTTGCTCAGGAGCCAGAATCTCTTGATATTCGTATTCCTGTGGTGGATATGGCAGATTTTTATATGCCTCAGAAAAAAGAAGAGTTTTTGCGTACGCTCTATAATGCGATGACAACAGTAGGTTTTTTTGCTGTAAAGAATACGAGTGTTGATAAAGAAGTCATTGATAAAGCCTACGAACAAGCAAAAATCTTTTTTAAAAGGGATCTGCAATACAAAAAAAAGTGGATGCATAGCGATCCAAGAGGATACGTACCAAGCGAGATGGCCAAGGGAAATAAAATAAAGGACTTTAAAGAGTTTTTCCACGCGGGCCGCTATAATAGCCCACTTCCAAATGTCTGGCCTGATCAAGATGGCTTTCAGGAGGACTTAACGCGCCTATTTAATGAACTTGATCATTACGTTATTCCTCTTCAAGAGGCAATTATCGCAACACTCAATCTTCAGGGCGGATATAACCTCCCTCTTGATCTTTTGAACAAGGAAACTGAAGACGGCTTTTCGCTTTTACGTTCACTTTACTATCCCGCAATGGCCCCTGAGATGCTCGAAAATCTTGAAACACCCATTCTTTGGGCAGCGGCTCATACCGATATCGACCTCATTACTATCCTTCCTTTTGCTACAGAAAAAGGGCTTCAGCTTGAGATAAATGGTCAGTGGCTCAATGTCGTTGTTCCAAGCGATACATTTATTGTGAATATTGGCGATATGCTCCAAAATATAACTAATGGTCTTTTCAAAAGCTGTAAGCACCGCGTCTTTGCTCTAGAGCCAAATAAAGAACGGTTTTCTATGGTGTTTTTTGTCCACCCTCGTGGTGATACAAGACTTGATCCCCTTCCTGAATGTATTGAACTCACAGGTGGAATACAAAAATTCGCAGAAGGTAGCCGGCTGGATTTTCTTTGGGAGCGTCTATTAGAGCTCGGAACATCTCCTGAACTCCTTGAGCCTTACTCAAAAACCGGCCATTGTGAGCGTCAGATGCTCTTTGGCCGTGAGAGTCCTAAAGTGGTAAAACTGCTTGTTGAAAGTAACTTGGCAAGTCCTAAACTTCTAGAAATGGTGGCACAAAAGCCAGACTATTACTACGGTATCGAGCGAGTAGGTGCTTGTGGATAGGTTCTAAAAGGGGCCGACAAGGCCCTTTTATCCTTCATCCGGTGTTAAAATAAATACGCCAGGAAGTTCTCGATATTTTTCTTTGTAATCAAGGCCATAGCCGACGACAAAAAGATTGTCGATATCAAACATCACGTAATCAGGAATTGACCTATCGACTGGCCGATCCATTTTTTTAGAGAGAAGAACGAGGCTTTTTAAGCTTCTAGGTTTTTTTTCTTGAAGGGCTTGAACGAGGCCTGTGAGGGTGTTGCCTGTATCATAAATATCATCTACAAGTAGGACGTCGCGGCCTTGAATATCTACGCTTTCTAACCCTTTAAGCGTGAGCGTTCCTGCTTTTGTTCCGCCCATGCCATAACTACTTGCTTTTACATATTCGATCTGTAAAGGAAAATTGAGTTTTCGCATTAAGTCGCAAGCTGTGCATACTGCTCCTTTCATCACCATAATAAAAATAACGGGCTCTTTTGAGTTTTTATTTTCGGAATAATGGGTGTTGAGTTCGCTTGCAGTTTTATCAAGACGCTTCTGAATAACATCTTCTGAAAGAAGTATTTCAAGTTGATCTTCAGCATAGCTTTGAGAGTATACACAGTTCATGCATATTGCAAGTATATAGATCCAGTGTTTCATAATTTGCCTTTGTTATTGTTAGCGGGCGAAATTGTGAATAATGTCGGTGTTTGAGTCAACAAAAAGAGGCGCTATCTTCGTCTAGAATACCTTTGCCGCCTATCGCAGCGTGTAAGCTGCATTATTGGTGTGGATCAAGAAAAATGCGAAGTATTTGGCTAATGCGCCACATTCCAAAATCCTTTCTAGCCTTTTGCCCTTTAAGGGCCATTTTTGCCCTTCCCCGTAACAGCCAAAAATGTTATACTACATAGCCTTTGAGGGTAAAATGGCTTTTGCAAGCACAGAATATAAATATGGCTTTGTTACTGATGTCGCCATGGAGACATTTCCACGGGGCATCAATGAAGAGGTTATTAAAGCGATTTCCGCTAAGAGGGAGGAGCCCGAGTGGCTGCTGGAGTTTCGTCTAAAGGCCTTTCGGAAGTGGCTCGATATGAAGGAACCTGAGTGGGCTAATATCACTCACCCTAAGGTAGATTATCAAAATATTTGTTACTTTTCGGCGCCAAAAAACATTCCTAAAGTCAGCAACTTAAGCGAAGTTGACCCCGAAATTCTAAAAACTTTTGAGCGGTTGGGCATTCCTGTTGAAGAGCAGATGCGCCTTACTAACGTTGCTGTAGACTTAGTCTTTGACTCTGTCTCTATTGGCACCACCTTTAAAAAGAAGCTAGAAGAAGCAGGTGTTGTGCTTTGCTCAATAGCCGAAGCTATCCACAAGTATCCCGATCTTGTGAAGAAGTATCTGGGAAGTGTAGTTCCTGCAGCAGATAACTTTTATGCCTGCCTAAATTCAGCAGTCTTTTCAGATGGCTCCTTTGTATATATACCAAAGGGTGTAAAATGCCCTATGGAGCTTTCTACCTACTTCCGCATTAACGACAGAAACTCTGGCCAGTTTGAGCGCACCTTAATTATCGCAGAAGAGGGCTCCTACGTAAGCTACTTAGAAGGCTGTACAGCCCCTGCCTTTGATAATAACCAGCTGCATGCTGCTGTTGTAGAGCTTATTGCTCATGATAATGCTGAAATTAAGTACTCCACAATTCAAAACTGGTATTCAGGTGATCCTAAAACAGGTTTGGGCGGAATCTACAACTTTGTTACTAAGCGTGGCCTCTGTGCGGGCAAAAATTCTAAAATATCGTGGACGCAGGTTGAAGCCGGCGCCGCGATTACATGGAAGTACCCAAGCTGCATCCTGAGGGGTGATAACTCTGTGGGTGAGTTTTATTCTGTTGCCCTCACTAATGGCTTTATGCAGGCAGATACCGGCACTAAAATGATTCACATCGGCAAAAATACTCGCTCCACAATAGTTTCTAAGGGCATCTCAAGCGAGCGCTCCAGCAACACCTACCGCGGGTTGGTAAAAATTTTTCCAAAGGCTGAAGGTGCCCGAAACTACACCCAGTGCGACTCTATGTTAGTTGGCGATGAGTGCTCTGCCAACACCTTTCCCTACATCGAAGTTGGCAATAACAGCTCGGCCCTTGAGCACGAGGCATCGACCTCAAAGATAAACGAGGAGCAGCTTTTTTACTTTCGTTCCCGCGGCATCTCATTTGAGGATGCTGTTAACATGATCGTCAATGGCTTTTGCAAAAAGGTACTTGATGAACTGCCTTTTGAGTTTGCTCAGGAGGCTAAAAATTTACTTTCAATGAAGCTTGAAAATTCGGTTGGATAAGATGCTCAATATACAAAATTTACACTGCGAAATCGATGGCAAAGAGATACTAAAGGGCATAACGCTCTCGATCGAAAAAGGCCAAGTTCACGCCATCATGGGCCCTAACGGCTCAGGAAAATCTACCCTTGCAAAAGTCCTTGCTGGCCATCCTGCCTATGAAGTGACTCAAGGAGAGATCTACTTTAAGGGGCAAAATATTTTGGAACTTGACCCTGAAGAGCGCGCCCACCTCGGCCTCTTTATGAGCTTTCAGTACCCTGTAGAAATTCCAGGAGTGAGCAATAAGCAGTTTTTGCGCCTTGCCTATAATGCAAATCAGAAAGCAAATAAGCTTCCAGAGATGACAGAAAGCGACTTTGATCGCTACTACGAAGAGAAGATGGCAGAAGTTGAAATGCAAAAGTCTTTAAAAGACCGCATGGTAAACGAAGGCTTTTCAGGCGGTGAAAAAAAGCGTAATGAAATTTTGCAGATGGCTATACTTAAGCCAGATATGGCAATACTTGATGAGACGGACTCTGGCCTTGATATCGACGCCATGCGCATTGTTGCCCGCGGCGTGAACCGCTTAATGTCCCCAGAAAAAGCTCTTTTGATGATTACTCACTACCAGAGGCTTTTAGACTACATTAAGCCAGACTTTGTCCATGTATGCATTGGCGGTAAAATTGTCACATCAGGAGGTCCAGAGCTTGCCCAAGAGCTAGAAAATAAGGGCTATGACTGGCTTGTAAAGTCACCAGAGGATGAAAAAGAGCATGTCTAGCCTATTCGTTAGCTCCTTTACTCCTATTACAGAGAAGATGCCAAAGGCCTGCTGGCAGCGCTTTTTAGAGCTTGGCATTCCCGAAAGAGGGCATGAAGACTTTCAGTTTATGCCTCTTAAAGAGCTTGAGGAAATGGATTTTGTGCAGGCAGAATGTGGCGCGGAACTTCCTTTACTGCCACAAGGCTTTCGCATAGTCTTTGTAAATGGCTACTTTAAGCAAGAGCTCTCATCTATTCCAAAGGCTCTTGAGCTTATGAGCCTTAATCAGGCCTTTAAGCGCTATGGAACGCTTCTTAACAACCACTATAATAAGCATGTGCTTTCAGATAGCGACCCTTTTGTTCTTTTAAACGCGGCCTACAGTATGGAAGGCGCCTTTTTATATGTGCCGCCAAAGTTTGTCTTGGAAGAACCTGTAAGCGTAATTTCTGTTATCGATACAAAGCAGGAGCGAGCCTGGGTAATGCCACGTCTCTTTGCTTTTCTCGGCAAGATGAGTAGCCTACAGCTTGTAGCAACTACAGAATGTAGCTCAGGAATGAATACCTTTTACAACGCTGTATTTGACTTTGAAGTTGAAGATGAGGCGCACCTTACACTTACCCATGCAGACCTTGCAGGCACCTCCACTCATAGCTTCCGCTTTGATGCCTTTAGGGCGCTATTGAAACGCAATAGCAGCTTTAAAGCCATACAGCTTACAGACTCTGAAAAAAGCCGTCGAGACTGGCGCATACTCTTAGCGGGCGAAAACGCAGAAGCCGATCTTAGCGGCCTCTGGTTTTTAGATGGAAGTAAAGAGACTCATACCAATGTCTCTATAGAGCATCTAGAGCCCCATACCCGTTCGCTGCAGCTTTTTAAGGGCGTGTTAGATGACAAGGCGCTTTCAAGCTTTCAGGGCAAGATTACGGTGCGCAAGAAGGCCCAAAAGACCCAGGCCTATCAGCTTAATAATAACCTCATTCTTTCAAGTAGTGCACAGGCTAACTCCAAGCCGAACCTTGAGATTTTTGCGGATGACGTAAAAGCCTCTCACGGTGCTACTGTGGGTCAGTTAGACCAAGAGCAGCTTTTCTATTTAAAGACACGGGGAATGAGCGAGAGTGCAGCACAGGGACTTTTAATACGCGGCTTTTGCGAAGAAGTTATCGATAAAGTGGGAAGTTCTGCTATACGTAGTAAGGCTGAAGAGTATTTGGCTTCTCGCTATAAAATGGTGGTGTGATGGATGTAGAGTTAGTGCGTAAGCAATTTCCCATGCTAGATAAAAGGGTCCATGATCATCCGCTTGTCTATCTGGATAGTGCTGCCACTTCTCAAAAGCCTCTATGCGTCATCGACTCAATGAGCGACTTTTATAAAACATGCTATAGCACTGTTCACAGGGCTATATATGGTACTGCGATAGAAGCGGGAGATCGCTATCAGAAAAGTCGAAAAACTGTGCAGCAGTTTTTACATGCAGCAAGTGAAGATGAGATTATCTTTACCCGTGGCACTACTGATGCCATTAATTTAGTAGCCTCTTCATTCGGCAAGGCCTTTATTAACGAAGGCGATGAAATTTTAATCACCGAGATGGAGCACCATTCAAATATCGTGCCCTGGCAGCTATGTAGAGATGCTCGCAAGGCTAAACTGCGCGTTGTTCCCTTCTTTGATAATGGCGAGCTAGACTTAGATGCTTTTAGGAGCATGCTAACAGATTCTACGAAAATTGTTGCTATCACTCATGTCTCAAATGTTTTGGGCAGCATAAATCCCATTAAAGAAATTATCAGCCTCGCTCACCAAGCAGGTGCCAAAGTGCTTGTAGATGGTGCTCAAAGTGCATCTCATATGCCTATTGATGTTCAGGCGATGGATGCTGACTTTTATGTTTTTTCAGGACATAAGGCTGTTGGCCCTACAGGTATAGGCGTGCTCTATGGCAAATACGAGCTACTAAACCAGATGCCTCCATACCAGGGTGGGGGCGATATGATAGAAACTGTGACTTTTGATAAAACGACCTACAACGTCTTGCCGCTAAAGTTTGAGGCGGGAACGCCTATGATTGCCGAGGTCATTGGCCTAGGCGAGGCCTTAGAGTTTTTGATGAGTCAGGGGCTAAGAAAGATAGAGGCCTATGAAGAAGAGCTTACTAAGCTTTTGTGGGATGAGCTTGAAGCGATTCCCTACCTTAAAATCCTCGGCTCGAAGGCTAACCGCAGTTCTCTTATCACCTTTACAGTAGATGGAGTGCACCCCTTAGACATTGCAACGCTTTTAGACTTGCAAGGCATTGCTATCCGCTCAGGCCACCTCTGCGCGCAGCCCGTCATGCGACATTTTGGCATTACTGCCGGCTGCCGCGCAAGCGTTGCCTTTTACAATACAAAAGATGAAGTTCGCTATTTTACAAATGCTCTTCGTAAAGTTATTTCTCACCTTAGATAAAGGAGTCTCTCTATGTCCGATTTGATAAAGAATGTTGTATATAGTGTTGCGGTCCAGGCGGGTGGAGGATATATATTCGGCAAAGCGACCGGGCAGCAAATTCTTGGCGCAAAAATTGGCGGCATAAGCGCTGTAGCTGAAGTGGCACTTCATGTAGTAGCAGCAGTTATTGTAAAGAATACAAGCGGCAAGACAAGCCACATGATCTATCTCAAGGCATGTAACATAGCCGTCGTAGGAGTTGTAACCGTAGTTGCATTAGCTTCCTTGAAAGCGGTAAGCACTATTGGGCTTGTAGCAACTTGCGTATACTATAGCTGGCGTTCAGTATCCGCACTAGTCGATGCCAAGAACATGGCAGATATTGAGCAAGAAGCGCTTTTAGAGCCTTGGTAACTATCGCAACATCTCTTGATAAAGGATAGGTAGGGTGGCCTCAAGCTGCTCTTTTACCTCATGTAGCGTCTCTTCTCTGACTTTGGCAAAGAAGGGCTCTTTGCAGTAGGCCTTTTTTTTCGCGTTAATGGGAGCCTCTTCCTCAAGGGATTTTGCGGGAAGGAGCCAGTATCCGCCTAAAAATCTGAAGTCCACTTTTTGGTTATTGTAGATGAAGATGAAGGCTACGCGCATGGTGGGCTCGTAGGTTTTTCCATCTACTTGAATGGGATCTGTCGGGTAGTACTTTTCTATAAGAAATGAGTCATATCGATCTTTTGGCCAGTAGTTATAGGAGGGGTCTTTATCGTTATCGAGCTTTTGAGACCTGTTCAGGATATAGCTAAGGGTGCTATCTAGCTCGTCACTTGTAACGATAATCACGCCGTGTCCTAAAAAGGCGCTACGGGGCTTAATTACATAGGCGTCTGCCGGTATCTCTTGTTTAATTTGGGCGGTAAGATCAGGAGAATACTTTTTGGGAAAAAGCCCCCATTCTGGCTTTATTGTTTCTAGCTCTTCTTTACCCCTAAAGAGGCGCGACATCAGGTACTTATCTTTCCAGTAGGCGTGTGTTGGAGCGTCCATAGTAAGTATAGAGGGGTATTTATCGTGAAATTCATCGTAGGAAAAACTTGAAGGGCGCGTGTAGATAATTCCATAGTATGAGCTAATATCGTGGGGGTCAGATGGTATACGAGTTGCCTGCTTTACAAATTCTTCGTCTTGTAAAAGCTCGCTAAGTGTTTGCTCCATTTTCCAGTCTGAAGAGCTATAAAGCTCTTTATGTAGAGGTGGAAAGGCTATTTGGCCACTAATACACCATTTCTGTACTGGAAATTCAGCAAGGGTCTTTGCAATATTCGGGCATATTGTGCCATTTTCGCCATGGAGAAAAATATCCCCTACAAAGGTTGATAAGATGCCATGCTGTATCTCGCAGATTTTTACGCCGTGTTCTTGGCTGTATTTTAGGTCAGCTACCATGTAGGAGAGGTCTGCTGGGTACTTTTCTGCAAAAAGGGTCTGGCAGAGTAGAAGGCATAAAACGAGCGTTTTCATCAGGGCACGTTTGGTAAAGGGGGTATTGGTGCAGGCACTACAGGTGGGTTGCCGGCGTTAAAGAAGGGAATCATCTCCATGAAGTCTTTAAGCCAGCTAAGGCTTTCCTTTTTAAGCTGGTCGTTGAAGTAGTACCATCCAATGCAGACCATCAAGCAGGCAAGCCAGGACTTAAGGCCAATGCCTAAAAAGTAAATCTGCACCTGAGGTGCCAGGCGGTTAATAACACCCAAGAAGGTGTCCGTCATCAGCATGGCAATAAGTGAAGGGGCAGATAGCTGCAAGGCCATGACGGCAAATACCTGTAGACACTTTACGATTTTTTCTTTCATAAAGCTTTGTGGAGCAAAGAAAACAGGGTTTAGGAATTGATCTGGAGGTACAATCTGGAATGAATCTAGTATTGCATCTATCACAAAAAAGGGCCCATCAATAGCAAAGTAGATGACAATGAGCATGAGGTTGTAGACAGTACCTATGGGCGATGACTGGTTTTGTATTGTCGGGTCATTTACCATAAGGCTTGCAGCACCTCTTTGGTGGTCTATAAACACCCCAGCGCTTGTTACGATCAAAAAGGGCAGGCCCAAAAAGAAGCCCATGATAAGCCCAATAAACATTTCCTTTATGCCTAACAAAATGAGGTTGGCATTAAAGCTTAAGGGGACTGTGGAGGTTAGTAAGATCTTTGGAAGAACAGCGATTACCAAAATAAGGGAAAAAACTACCTTAGTAGGGTGTGGCAGTATGCGAGCGCCAAAAAAGGGCGCAAGAGCAATTATGGGCATGATGCGAAAGGCTGTTAAGACGATAAGTGCCATGACAGAAAGGAGCGACCCTTTTTGGGCTACTTCGCTTCTCATCAGTATATCGGTGTAATCCACTCCCATGAAGGGCTCCTATATTCACTTCTCTATCATATACCGTATTACCTGAAATTTGCAAAAGGACATAAAGGATTTTCGCGAAGCGGGGGGTATTGTGATATACAAATTAGCCGCACGTGCAATAAACCGTCGGGCTCGTGCCCGATGGTATAGTGGCATATCCCGTTTTAAGCCGCTGGTGCCTTTTGAGCCTTCTTTGTAGCTTCTTTAGCTTTAGGGGCGTTTAGCTTATTTTGTGCCTTAATGGTGCCTTCTGGCAGACTCGCCATTATTTACAGCTCTCTCATCTTATATAAGTCGGCAAGCTCTGGATAGCGGACTTTTAGCCAGTCGTGAAGGGGGGATAGGCGCACGTCAAATTCAAAACGCATTCTCTCTTGCATATTGACATTTTGGCGGCGGACGATGTGGCCGGTGTCTATGTACATGGCTCTATCTTTTGCAAAGCCTATGTTGTTATTTCGCATAAGGGCGGTATCGCCATCTAAAAAGCCTTTTTTAGCCATAGTGATGATGAGGTCGAAGATCTGGTTGATGCGAGCTTCAGCCTCTTCTTTTTTACCTTCGGCCATAAGGGTTTTAATTGTTGGCAGGACGTAATCTGCCTTCTTTTGGAGTATAAAGCTTGTATCATCGCCTCGTACGCGGTAGGAGAGGCCGCTAAAGTCATAGAGCTTAATTCCCTTAATCTGGTCGTCAGTGCGGTTTAGGTGCACATAGAGAATGCCAGATTCCTCTGGAAACTCTTCGTAGGCCATTTTTGAGCTTGTAAAAATCTCTTCGCGGTGGGCTTGTCTTTCTTCTTGCTGGTTACGAAATTCTTGGCTGAAGAGGTAGCCAATGGGGTTATGCTTAAAGGGAACCTCTTTAAAGCGGCCCTGGTGGAAGAATTTCATCACATAGTCGCCATCTTCACTTACAAAAGCTGTTGCCTGAAAGCCTTTTCCAAGCCAGTAGAAGGGCTGTTGGGTGAGCATATTTACAAACTGAACGGTTTCTGGTGGTGTTTCGACTTCCCACTCTGGGTTGTAGGGGAATTTGCTGATAATTTGGCTTAAGGAGAACTTCTTTGCCGGCTTTACTAGAAGGGTCATTTTGTCATTTACGCGTTGGGCTGTAATGGCTACAAAGACCAGTAAGCCAAAGCAAATTGTGGCAAATATATTGCGAAAAGTAAAACACTTCTTTAACATAAGGCACTCAAAGTTCTTGATTTAGGCGTTAAGGATAAAGGATAGACCAAAAACTTCCAAGTGTTTTTTAGCTATGGAAGGGTGAAACTGAATGCTTTAGAGAACGTGTGTGTAGCAAACCATCGGGCACGGGCTCGGGCACGGGCACGGGCACGAGTGTTAAAAAGTTTCATTGGGCGAAGCCCGGGGGTGACGTCCATTTTTGTTTGCACTCGTGCCCGTGCCCGTGCCCGTGCCCGAACGCTTTGCAAAGCGTGGGTTTTTCCAAACATACCCTTACGCCCTTACG
>JAYRNE010000302.1:0-3176 GCA_041912355.1 Chlamydiales bacterium | reverse complement strand
TCTCAAAACAATACAATAACCACTGCTAAAGTTGACGAAGTAAAAAGACTATATGATGAAATTCGCAAAAGTCCCTATAACAATTTAGCCCCAATCTTAGAATTTATGAGGCACGTGGAAGCTCAACCACCGGGCACCCCGTTGAAAGAGGCCCTTAGCTCCTTTATAATTGACCCCGCCGCACTCTACGATAAGTATAGAGGAGGAGACTGCGCCATACTCTCTGCAAAGACAGCTCATGCCATAGAAAATGGTGGTTTAGAGCTACAACCTGGCGTAGTAGGCGTCTTCAAACCAAATCACTGGACAAAAGCACCTGCAAACTTTCTATTTGACATGTTTCCAGAAGGTCCCACCCTTGCAGAAATTCATTCTACAGCCTATTATGGGGCAACAGACTACTGCTCTCACTGCGGAGTTGTAATTATTGGATCTGAAAAAAACGCCCTAATTATCGACCCATACGGCAAAGAAGACGAATCGGGAAAAGCGGTTATAGAGGGCGATCTTAGAAGCTCGAATCAGTTAATGAAAAATGGCTTAAGTAAGGGGGCCTTTCTTAGGCCAGGAGAGATCGTCAAGCAGCAGATGCTTGGCAAGTACCAGGCAGTTGTAACTATAGATGGCAAGATTTTTGGCTACGACTTAATAAAAGAGAACGTCTACCTTAATGAGAAGGCGTTGCGGGCTCTTCCAGATGTGCCTAAAAGCATTCCTTTTTCTGATATTGCAACTTCCGAAAACAAAGAAGCACTCAGGAAAATAGGAGCACACTTTGGCCTTCCTGTGGATTTTGTCGATAATATGGTAACCTTAGCAAAGCATAAAGACGAAATTGTATCTGAAATTTTGGTTCCTGGCATTCGTGAGCTAAAGCAGCTAGATGCTCGAGCAAGAACACTTGCATCTGTATTTGGACCTCTTTATGAATATATAAAGAACCAAACCCCGCACCCAGAACCACTCTTTGGCAACCTCGTAGCAATTAGGGATGATATGAAAAGGCTTACAATGGATCTTGCAGCAGGAAAAAAGATGGATGTAGAGAAAGTCATGCTCGATCTAGAAAAAAGAATGGCAGCAGCCCAAGAGCAGTACTTTAATGAATTCACGGTGACATTATGAATAGAAATGAATTTTCTTCAGTTTTTATGAGTCGCGAAAGAGTACTCGAAAACCTTCACTTACTTGATGAGGCAAGAAATAGAACATTTGCCCATCCTCTCGCAGTGGCACTCGACTGCATGGGTAAACAATTCCAGATAAAAAAGCTCTCCTCACCTGAAGAGCTTATAGCCAAATATAAGGGCGCTGGACATTTTCAGATTGCCCAGTGGCTTGCAAAACAGGCAGATGCAAAGGGAATGCAGGTGCACCTTCTAGCAGAAACTCTCAATAATGCTACAGTTGGCATACTTCCTCAGGCTGTTGAGAGGGCAGCATGTAGGCCCACAAGAGTGTGTACTCTTACGAATAACTGCGATCTCGTGGTCCACTACCAAGGAAATGAGGGTGATATGGGCGTTACCTGGAAGCTAGGAAATCCCCGAGCCTCAAAAGCGTGCACTCCACTTACATGGAGTGAGCTTGTAGATACCTTCAAGAAAACGCATGGGGGACAAGAACCAACTAGTATTGTAGAACCGGAAAAAGCCCAAGAGTCCTGGATGCGCTATGCCTGGCAGCTTGCTCTTAGAGACTGGACACCCGATGGGCCAAAATTCACACTAAACATACTCTCAGGTGATATACAACTAGAGGGCCGTATTGAAGCAAAAGACCTTCCCTCTTTAAAGGTAGATAAAATTGTTCTTTCAGCAGATCTTGCTGTACATCACCCCAATGAAGTTGGACGCTACTATGTAGATGGGAAAGAAAGAATGATGACGCACGGCGAGGCATTTACAAAAGTCTCTAGCTACGTAAGGGAACTTTTTTCGCAGCCCGATACCTTTATTGAAGAACTCACAAACCTTGTTGCCCAGCGAAAAGACTATGTAGAACATGTTATGGAGCCAGTCTTTATGCGCCTCATGCGCGTCTGGAACGACTACAAGGAGTGCCAAACTCTACAGGCCCTAGCCCACAAGGCCGTATCACGCTATCTCGATAAAGCACCCGAACTATTAACAGAAGCAGATACGCTCTATCAAGCTTGCATAGACACCCTTATCCATGGCGAAGATCCAGGCCTAGACGCCCCTATAAGGACCTATCAACAGGTACTAGAGCTAGCTGCAAATGAATCTAGAGTGCCTGTTGAAATTCTTATGATGGAAAATGGGCAGTAAAATGCAAGCGAGCATATATAAAGTTGACAGCCAAGATCGGGCCCTCAATAGCACTTAGAGAGAATTCCCCTTTTGACCTTTAGAAATATATAAGCCTTCAGGTATAGTTTTGGACCATTTTTGGAAAGGTCTATGACAGCAAAACTATGGAATACGCTCTACGGAGAACGGCTATATATCGTGCCTGGGATAGCAACATCCCCCTGTGGAACGTGGCAAAAAACCCACCTACCACGTGTTATCCTCCCTATACGCGAAGATCCCCTTGTAGAGCTGAGCCGGCGCCTACTTACCTTGCAGATTAGCTTGGATATTTTTGAGCGAGGACTAGACCAAACACGCGTCTATGAACAACTTCACGCCATAACACCAAGCCACCTTGCTCCAAAGTATAAGCCAACATTTATCTATGAGCGAGATGAAGTCGATACAGAGGATCTTGAGGGATGGATGATCGTTAGAGCTATGATGCTCGAACTTGCCTATGTAATAAATGGGCTTTTTACGATTTCTCTTGTTCCAAGAGAGCCTGAAAAACGTCAAACATGGTACCAAAAAAACATCCTTTTTAGTGTGCCAGACGCTCCAGCTACACCCACTTTTATCTCTAGAAACAAAGTATCTGTTAGTCCAAAAACTTCCCAAGATAACCCTGAAGTGCAGCTTGGCTTTATAAAGCCATTTGAAAGCTTCTCCTCAAAAGAGTATGCCCCTGACAGCCGTTTTGACAATATCGAAATAACCTATCTCAGCACACGAGAAGAGATCAACACCTCTAGTTTTAGTGATATAGAAAACCACGTGTTGAAAAAACATCTCACTCTTCTATTACTATATTTTTGGATAGATAAAGGCGCCAAAGAGATCGCTCTTACCTTTCATGAT
>JAYRNE010000301.1:0-10087 GCA_041912355.1 Chlamydiales bacterium | reverse complement strand
CATTTTATTTGAGACGACAATACCTTTTCTTGTCTTACGGTTTGTACGGCTCTCGTTATTTTCAACTTTTTGCATATAATCTCTTTTATGTTAGGCGCTTACTGCAAGTTCACGTTCTCTAAGGACAGTAAGTATACGCGCTAGGTCCTTTTTTTTCACGCTAATTTGACTAGGCTTTACATCTTCTCTCTTTGAAGAGAGCGCATTGCGAAGTTCAAAAATTTCTTTGCGCATATCTTGCACTTGGGCTTTTAGCTCTTCATTGCTTTGTGTGCGTAAATCTTTTGCTTTTGTCATAATATACTCTCCTATACTCTTTCTACGCGTTCAACAAAGCGGGTTTTGATGCCAAGCTTTGCAGCAGCTCTGCGACATGCATCTTGAGCTACATCCTTAGGCACGTTAGCCACTTCAAAGATAATTCTACCTGGTTTTACAGGAGCCACCCAGTGATCAAGGTTACCTTTACCCTTACCCATACGAACTTCAGCAGGCTTCTTTGTTACAGGCTTATCAGGGAAAATGCGTACCCACACCTTACCGCGACGGTTAAAGAAGCGGTTAATTGCAACGCGGCAAGCTTCGATCTGTTGGCTTGTAATCCAGCCACGCTCGAGAACTTGAATTCCGAAATCGCCATAGTCGACGAAGGTCGCTGCTTTCGCAACACCGGTAAGGTGTCCCTTCATCATCTTGCGATGTTTTGTTTTCTTTGGCATTAAGCTCATGAATCAATAACTCCAGTATTAGGCAGCGGCTACAGCCTGCTCCTGTTTTGCTTTTTTAGCGACAATCTGCTCGCCGCGGTTAATCCAAACTTTTACACCGATGGAGCCATATGTCGTTTCTGCACGGCCATAGGCAAAGTCGATATCTTGTCTTAGTGTTTGAAGAGGAATTACACCCTCTTTGTACCACTCGCGACGTGCAATTTCAGCACCACCTAAACGGCCTGAAACCTGTACGCGAACACCCTGTCCACCAGCTTCCATAACACTCTGCATCGCTTTCTTAAGTGCGCGACGGAATGGAATGCGACGCTCTAGTTGCTTAGCAATGCCATCAGCAACAATTTTAGCATCAAGGTCAGGACGCTTAATTTCTTCAACTTCAATCCAGACTTCTTTGCCGGTCATGTCAGAAAGCTGATTGCGTAGTACATCGATTTCGCGTCCCTTTTTGCCGATAACAAGACCTGGTCTTGCTGTATGGATGACAATTTCAATCTTTTCGCTCATGCGGCGAATGCTTATGGCACTTGTGCCTTGGCAAGCAGGTTGCTTGAGTAGGAATTCGCGAATCTTGCTATCTTCTAGAAGTAGTGTTCCGAACTCTTGCTTGTTTGCATACCAACGTGACTTCCAGCCTTTATTTAGCTTGAGACGAAAGCCTACAGGGTTTGTCTTCTGACCCATTACATTCTCCTTATTGCGTACTTACGACGACTGTAAAATGACTTGTTCGCTTAATAATAGGATGCCTTTGGCCGCGGCTTCTTGGCTTTGCACGCTTCATCCTTGGGCCCTCATCAATGCGGACCTCTTGCACCTTAAGTTTTTCACTTGTTGCTTCAGATTGCATTTCAGCATTGGCAACGGCGCTATTAAGCGTCTTTATTAAGAGCTTGCCGCCCTTTAATCCACAATGCTCAAGCTGCAATCTCGCCTGAGGAACTGCCAAGCCACGAATAAGGTCGCCTGCAAGGCGTGCCTTTCTTGGGCTAATTCGAACATGTTTTGTTATTGCTTTAAATTCAGACATTGGGCGTATTCCTTATGCTGCTGCTTTCTTTATTGGGTGACCCTTAAATGTCCTTGTAGGAGAAAACTCCCCGAGGCGGTGGCCAACCATATTTTCGGTAACGTATACCGTGATAAACTTGCGGCCATTATACACGTCGATAGAGTGGCCAATCATTTCTGGTACTATCATCGAGCGACGGGACCAGGTTTTAAACGGTTTTTTTTCTTTACGGCTGTTGAGATCATCAATTTTCTTACTGAGGTGATGGTCTACAAAAGGCCCTTTTTTTAACGATCTTGCCATAGTATTAGTCCCTACGATCTTTAATAATGAATCGGCTTGTAGTCTTGCGCTTCGCGCGAGTACGTAAACCTTTTGTCTGTTTCGCCCATGGTGTTTGAGGGATGTAGCCGTTGTGCTTACCTTCACCTCCACCGTGCGGGTGGTCAACTGGGTTCATAGCCGTACCGCGAACTGTTGGACGTATGCCCTTCCAGCGGTTTCTACCAGCTTTACCTTCTACGCGAACGTTGTGCTCCGCATTTGATACAACACCAATTGTTGCTCGGCACTCTTCGTTTACATTGCGCATCTCTCCTGATGGAAGACGTATTGTTGCAAAGCCGCCACTTCTACCCATAAGCTGAGCAGAAAGTCCTGCAGATCGCACCATTTTTGCCCCTTTTCCAGGAATGAGTTCGATATTGTGTATGGTCGCACCAACTGGCATATACTTTAGGCGCGTTGAGCAGCCTGTTGTAAAGAGCGGATGAGTGTCAGATGATACAAGAACATCCCCTGCCTGAAGGCCCACTGGAGCGATGATATAACGCTTTTCGCCATCTTTATAGTTTAAGAGCGCGATAAAAGCTGAACGGTTTGGATCGTACTCGATTGAAGCTACTTTTGCTTGGATATCAAGCTTATCTCGCTTAAAGTCGATTAAACGGTAGTGCTTTCTGTGTCCACCACCGCGATGGCGGCATGTCACGTGACCGTTGTTGTTGCGACCGCCTGTTCGCTTTTTACGAGCAAGAAGCTTCTTTGTTGGCTTTACAGTTTGGCGAGTGCCATTAACGCGCGTTAATTGCGCATTGTCTGACAAAACCAGCCAGCGGTTACTCGGAGTATTTGGTCGAAATGTTTTGAGCATGGTTTATTCCCTTACCTATTCATCAATTTGGTCGCCAACGGCCAAGGTCACAACTGCTTTTTTCTGCAATGTGCTTCGGCCAGCATTCATACGGCCGCGACGGTTGTACTCTTTTGGCTTCACGTTTATTGTATTTACTGCAACAACACGTATGTGTTTGTCGCGATAGATTTCCTCTAGCGCCTGAGCGATTTCACTTTTGTTGGCTTTTGGATCGACCAAAAAGACATACTTTGGGTTTTCGCAGCGTGCTAGCGACTTGTTGCTCTTAGCATCTTTGAGGCCTTGGAGCATACTTGCTTTTTCTGTGATATAGCGGCGCTTAATCACTTGATACGGATTGTTATGTTTCATAGTCTTATCCTTTTACCAGCCAATCTTGAAGCTCATTAAAACCCGCTTCAGTGATGACAATGTGGTTTGCCAAAATGACATCATAGCCGCTCAACGTTGAGACAAGCTTAAAGAGGGCGTTAGGAATGTTACGGACGCTTTTTGTGAACGTTTCGTGCTTATCTGTAGGAATCATAAAGCGATGAACTGTATCTTCCACGCTTACATCTACAAAGCTGCTTTCGCCGAGGAAGAGTGTCTTCCCTAGAAGGTTGCAAGCATCCATAAAGTTTTGAATTTCGCGAGTTTTAGGCGCTTGCATCTCTGGATTTTCAAGCACTAAAAACTGGCCAGCATTAATTTTGTCAGCTAAAAGGGCACGAATTGCCGCTTGACGCTCTTTTTTGTTAATTTTTACATGCTGGTCGTACTTTGTTTTAGGACCAAATGGACGTCCACCACCCTTATACTGAGTAGCAGCTAAGCTACCTTGACGGGCGTTACCAGTACCCTTTTGGGCGTGAGGCTTCTTTGTTGAGTGGTTTACCTCAGAGCGGCCTTTGGTATTGGCGTTCCACTGGCGAGCGTTGGCTCGTAGTGCGACGATGTAATCCTTAATCATCTGGTTGTTAGCTTGAGCTTCTGTGAGTGTTTCGCTCACAGCAACGTTGCCAACTTCTTTACCTTGAAGGTTTACCTTGCGGATGCCTTGGGAATTACTTTGACTAGTACTTTCTTTTGCTTTACGTGTTGCCACAGCTTATCTTCCTATTCTATTTCTTTTTAGTTTTAGAAGCTGATTTTTTCTTCTTAACAGCGTCTTTTAAAACGACTACAGCATTCTTATGGCCAGGAACCGCACCTTCAACGAGTATAAGGTTATTTTCTTGGTCGATAGCGACGATGCGAAGGTTCTGAACAGTTATTTTTTCATGTCCCATATGGCTAGGACGTGGACCACCTGGGAAGCAGCGACCTGGAGTCGAGCGCATACCGGTAGAACCCGCATGGCGGTGAAAGCCTGAACCGTGAGCTGCAGGACCACCAGAGTAGTTATACTTCTTAATGGTACCTTGGTAGCCTTTACCAATCGACACGCCTGACACATCAATGAACTTATCGCCTTCAAAGATGCCAACACCGATTGTTTGTCCAACTTGGTAGTCAGCCACATTGTCGATGCGTGATTCGAAGAGGAAGCGACTTGGCTTCACACCAGCTTTTTGGAAATGTCCCAAAAGAGGCTTTGAAACGCGATTTGCTATTGTACGCTGATCTTTAACATTCACTTCTTCAAACGCAAGCTGAAGAGCCTGGTAGCCATCATTTTCGTTTGTTTTGATCTGCGTGATCACATTGGGTTCAGCGTGAATTACGGTGCATGTTACGACGTTTCCTTTCTCGTCAAACATCTGGGTCATGCCACGCTTTCTGCCCATTAAACTTTTTGTTACGCTTGCCATACTGTTTAATCCTTAAATGGTCAAATATGAGAACGAAACGAAGAGGCTATCACAGCCGCGAGTTTTCTACAATTACTTTCTCACAATAAATTCACTTTTTGCCGGGATATGGATGGTTTCGCCTTCTAACAGCTGCCTGCGACGGCGACGAATGACTCCAATATCAGCATCTTGTGACAAAGTAAGATACGGCAAAAGCTCATTAAAATGCAAGCCTTCTGGCACATAAATTAGCCCGGGTGCCTTTACCGCCCCGCTTACATTGAGGGTTATACAGCCCTTTTTGGGGATAATAATGAGCTGATTATCCTTTAGCCTTTCTGTTAGCACAAGCTTGCTCGTATCGGCCTCTGGGGCTAATTCCAGCTGGCAAAGTAGGTCCTGAATTTGGGAGCCAAGAGCGAGTTTTATGGGGTCAGTTTGCTTACATGCCCCAATGCATGTTACGGATATTGTCTTTTGAACAAAAATGGTGCTTTGAACCTTGCGGGCATAGGATGTTGCCCCAATTAAAGCAAGAAAGAGAAGCATGGCAAGTACTGCCAGCTTCTCTTTTAGGTCAAGATGCCCCTTGAGGAGCTCTTGGGCACGATTAGTGCGCATTCGCGGGGGCTGATAAGTATCTGTGTGTTGCGCGTCCAAAAGTCACGCAAGTTACAGCTAGAAGCGAAATGAATCTAAGTGTCTGGGTAAGCTGACCAAGACGGCTTTTCAAGATAATTCCGCCCAATTTTCCAAGGTTAAACGTAATGTCAAAACCACGCTTCCAGGTAAATGTGCTCCATATGTTGTGACCTTGAGCTTTTGCTGCTTTCCAGTCGTTAGACCAATCAACGATGTGGCGAGTAAGCTCTGCGCCCCATCCGGCGTATTCTAAAGCGCCTGAAAGGCCATCAGCAGTTACATTAACACCTGTAAAGTTCGAAAACTTAGCAAAAGCCGTTTTAGCAGTACCTGCAGCAATTAAACCTAGGCTTTCTGTAAACTTTGTGATTGTTATTGCATCTTTTGCTAAAAAGAGGTAGCGGCTTGCAAGCCATAAGCGCTTATTTTGCCCAACCTCAGCACTATCAGCCTTACCTGAAAATATGTCAGATATAGGGCCTGTAAAGTGTATAGCACCAAGGGCGCTATTTCCTGTTTCGCAAGTTTCAGCAAGTGTCTCAAATCTACTTACATTAAAGCCAAGAAGGCCTGAAAGTCTTACAAGTGCCGATATGCCGCCAGCTACTCCTCGTAGGCCGCCAACCTCTTTGCAAACGTCAGCTGTAATAAGCACAATCGCTTTAAAAGTGCGCCCAGCAAATGAGCCCACTGTAGTTGCTGCAACTTTGGCGCTATTTCCGAAATTTCGGGCGAGTTCGTCAATTCTTACCATAATGATCATCTCCAGTATATTTATATTTAATTTTTATTAGCAAGGTATGCCGCAAAGCCTGTAATTGCAGCTTGTGCTCCTAAGTATGCTAAAGCACCAGGGCTTGCAAACTTCTTAGCAGAAAGCACCATTAGGGCGATGTAGGACAAAGTGCTCATCGCAGAAAACATGTGATGGACCTTTTTTTCACCTGTATACATGCCTGCAATATCTGAACGAAGGAGGCCAACAAAACCTACTGCAAACGCCCATGACATAAGCTTAGAATCCTTAATAGCATTTATCACATTGAAGGCACGTGTGCCGCCAAATGCCATTGCCTTTTGGGCAACGTTGTCTAGATCTACTAATTTCTGTCTTACAAACCAGTGTAGGGTGCTTATTGAGCGAGCGACTAAAAGAGCAATTTGCGTAGCCATTGCCCAGTACTGCTTCTCAGCGCGGTCCTGTTTAAAAGTACGCTCACCGTTAGAGACTGCACCAGAAAAGTACTGCACAGATTTAAGAGCCCAAGCTAAATCAAGAAAGCTCACTGCATTATTCACGGCAGTAAGTCCAGGACGAGCTACAGCATCTGTTTTTTCGCGCGTGTCTAAAAGCTGAAGCGTTTCAGAAATGCCGCGATACATTGGATCGAGCGAGTCGGCTACATTTTTTCCTGCTTGGCCAATAGAAATAGACCAGCTTTTTGCCTTTTCTGGAATAGCTACTTTTAATTCTCCAACTGTTTGACGAATTTGAGTTGCGGCTTGAGTTCCAAAGTCGCGAATTTTTTGTAAATAGCCCCCTGAGACTACTTCAGGAGCGGTTGTTGCTACACCTGCTGTCATATAATATTTATCCTTATAAATTGAGTTTTTGCAAAATGCTCGTATGAATATTACGCCTGGCAAGGGATTTCGATCTATTAAAAAAGGAGATAATAAGTAAAGGAAAAAGGCTAAAAGAAGCTTCGCTATTCTTAAAAGAAATTTTAGCGTAGTTTTTTTAGCCTTTATCCTAAGTTTTTGGCAATTTTACTGCTTAAACAGAAACTTCGTCAGAAACTACAACAAGTTCTTCTGCTCTTTGTTGTACTACAGCCTCTTCTTGTTTCGGAAAAAATTGGTGTGGGTTAACAAAACCACGAAGGTTCAAACAGAGGTCTGCAACAACGCGAGTTGAATTTAGATGTGAAAAGGCAAGACTGTTTGCTGCTTTCCATCTTCCTAAGCATGCAAGTGATACACTAGCTGCAAGTACACCAATTGCAAAATCTGCAATTCGTGATGCAACTGTAGCTACAGCTCCTGCCAAGAATGTAAGGCGAGAGAGAACTTCTCTTGTAGCAAAACGCTCTTCTCTGCTCATTAAAGCTGCTTTAGTAAAAATGGTGCGTACTGTTCGTGAGCACACGCCAACTGATTCAAGATTTACACCTCTTGCTAAAGCAAAATCCGGATTAAGCACTTTTGCAACAGCGACAAAAGGAAGTGAAACGAGAGCTCCAGAAGCCTTTGTCCACTCACTTGCCTTGTTGTTAATAAGGGCAATTTTTCCTGCTGTTAGCAAAGATGCCGCTGAGGCTACAACACCGCCAACAGTTACCACAGCATTCTTTCCAGCATTATAAACGCTTACTGGAACCTCTACAACAAGGTTTTCCCATGTAGCTCTTGCATAATTTTCAATGTTCTCAAGTCTCATAAAACCCTCCTAATGGTTTTTTATACGAAGCTATAGCATTACGAGATTTTGACAACAAGAAAAAAGGGAGAGTTTGAAGTAACTCACTTTAGTGAGTAATTTTAAAAGTTAGAAGCTGATTTGCGAAGCAGCCACTCCCCTCAAAAAATCGCCAGCTGACATTTTGGGTTTGCCTTCAAGTTGAATGGTCTTTAGTCGCAAGTAACCCTCTTTACATGGCACTACAAGGTCATTTTTTTCGGGAACATCAACTACGTCGCACTGAAACACCTTAAGGCGCTTTCTTTCGCCTTTTATTTGCACCTCGCACCAGGCACCTGTATGAGGGGAAAGAGCCCTTACAAGGTTGTAAAGAACATATGCAGGCTTTGCAAAGTCAAGGCGGGTGTCTTCTGATGTAATTTTGTTCGCAAATGTGGCTTTAGAATGGTCTTGGGCCGTTGCATGTACAGTGCCATGTTTAAAGTCATCAAGCACCTTGAAAAGGCATTTAGTGCCAAGATTGCAAAGTTCTTTAGCTAACTCCCCTCCTGTCATGGTTTCAGGAATTGGCATACTCTCTAGATAAAGCACATCCCCCGCATCCATCTTCCTTACAAGGCGAATTACGCTGACACCAGTTTCGCTCTCGCCCATCATTATGGCACGCTGCACAGGAGCTGCCCCTCGATAGGCTGGAAGCAGGCTAAAGTGTACGTTGATAGCGCCATTTGGGCAGGCAGCAAGGAGCGCTTCTGAAAGTATTTCGCCATATGCAACAACGACAAAAAGGTCAGCATTAAAAGCCTTTAAGGCCTCTATCATTTCAGGAGTAGAACACTTTTCTGGCTGCAAAATAGGGGTATTTGGAAGAAGAGCTTGGGCCACCTCTTTTACAGGTGGGGCAATAAGCTTTGAAGAGCGCCCTTGCGCTGCATCAGGCTTTGTAACAACAGCCACGATATCAGCTTGTTTAGCCTCTATAAGCGCACGGAAAATGTGCGCTGCCATCTCTGGCGTACCAAAGAAAACGATTCGCATTATGCAGTAATTTGGGGTTCAAGCTCACACGCGCCCTCTTCTTTTGGGCTTTCTGTAATGCTACCAGAGTCAATAAGGCCACGCTTACTTGTGCGACAAAACGTCAAAAAGTGCTTAATTTCTGGAATTTGCGAAATTTCAGTTTCGATAAAGTGAAGAGCCTCTTCAAGGCGAAAGTCTGATCTAAATACCGCTCTAAATGCTTGAGATAAGAGCTTTCTTGTTTCTAGCGTTATGCCATGGCGCTTTAAGCCAACAATATTTAAACCGCCAAGGCGATAAGGGCTTCCTGCCCCAATAGTGTAGGGAGCCACATCATGCGTTACGCGGCTCATGCCGCCAACCATTGCATAGCAGCCGATTCGCGAAAACTGGTGGACAGCTGATAGCCCGCCAATAACAGCACAATCTTCAACTATAACGTGACCTGCAAGCGTTGCATTATTTGCCATAATTACGCGATTGCCAATTTCGCAGTTATGCGCTACGTGGCAGTAGGCCATAATAAGGCAGTTATCGCCAACTATAACTTTTGTATTCTCTCCGCATGAGGAGTTAATGGTAACAAACTCGCGTATTTGGCAGTTTTTGCCAATTTCTACAAAGGTTACCTCTCCACGGAATTTGAGATCTTGCGTTTTTGTGCCTATAACAGCATATGGCCAAATGGTTGTACCCGCGCCTACAGTAGTATGGCCATCAAGTATGACACCATTTTTTATGACAACATTATCTTCAAGGCAAACATTAGGTCCAACGACTGCATAAGGGCCTATCTGAACGTTCTTGCCGATTTTGGCATTCTTATCAACGATTGCTGTTGGATGTATCTCTATGACCATGACTTCGTTTTCTCTATTATAATTATTATATTTGCTCTTTAGACAAAAAGGCGTAGGCAATTTCTGCTTCGCAGGCAATTTTATCATTCACTACGGCCTGTGTGCCAATTTTTCCACCCTTACTTGAAAAGTGAAGGCCTGTACATTTTAAATATAGCACATCGCCAGGACGAACTGGATGGCGAAACTTGGCGTTATTGATGTTAAGAAGCACCGCTATCTTATCTGGATTGCAGCGAAGGTGCAAAAGAACTCCCCCAGTTTGGGCAAGCGCTTCAAGCATAAGAACGCCTGGCATAATAGGAGCATCTGGAAAGTGGCCCTGAAAAAAGGCCTCATTCATGGTGAGGTTCTTTTGGCCAACGATTGTGCCCTTTTCTAGATCAAGCTCGACAATTCTGTCGACGAGCAAAAAGGGATAGCGATGGGGCAAGATCTTCATGACCTCTTTTGTATCCAAAACGCGGTT
>JAYRNE010000300.1:0-2081 GCA_041912355.1 Chlamydiales bacterium | reverse complement strand
TGGTGATTGGAGGGTTTATGCCATCGTACTCGACATCATCTGTAAGGTACCATATGCCATCTTCGCGAATTACAAAGCCATTATCAGTAATGTCATTTGAGCTAAGGCTAAACTGGTCGTACGAGGTGCGCGTTTCTTCTGTGTTTGAGCCGTCGGTAGTGGTACTTTCCTCACCAAAGAGTGCGCTAGAAAAAAGAAGTGTAAGTAAATATAATTTCTTCATATGGTCTCCTTGTACTGTTTACCTAAAATAAGCCAATTAGGACTTGAAACACAAGTGTTTTTGCGCGTAAACTTTATCCATGAAAAAGACATTATTTTATATAGCAGCGCTTTTTGTTGTGCTCTATGCCTTTAATAGACTAAATGGCAACTTCTCAGTTGCTAACATTCGCTTGAATACATGGATTGAGGTTCAAGCACCAGATTGTCCTATGACAGCTGAAGTGGACGCGATACTCGACCAGCCCTTTCGCTATTTGGGAAGGGGAAGGCAGTTCTTTGCTTTTGAAAGTGAAGATGGGAAATACATACTAAAATTCATAAAATGCCAGCGCATAAATGTTACTGATTTTTACAAAAAAGTTCCTCTGCCCACATTTCTCGACAAAAAGAGGCAAAGAAACCTGCAGCAAAAAGAAGAGAGGCTAAGGCGCCTCTTTGCAAGTATGTCTCTTGCCTACATGCCTCTTAAAGAACAAACTGGCATTCTCTATCTACATATGCAGCCGCGAAAGATGAAAGAGAAAAAAGTTCTACTTATAGATCGTGTGGGGCTGCACCATACCCTCGACATTAGCACTGTGCCCTTTATTCTTCAGAAAAAGGCTATGAAGGTGATGCCAGTTTTAAAAAAGCTATATGCTGAAAACAGGATGCCGGAACTTACAGATCGGTTGCATCAGCTTGTAGAGCTTTTTACTGAGCGCGCTGAAATGGGTATACTAAATCTTGATAATGCTGTATTTAGGCATAATAACATCGGTTTTATAGAAGAGCGTGCAATCTACATTGACGTTGGAAGCTTCGTCCAAGGTACAAAGGTGCAGGCTATGAAAAAACTCAATAAAGACCTAAAAAAACTAAAACCGATCTATTGGTGGCTTAAAAAGCGTGATAAAGAACTGGCCGCTAGCTTTTTGAAGGAGATTTATGAAAAATAATATTATCGGCACATTTCGTTACAAAGAGCCCCAAATACCGCGAATAGGAAGGGACCCACACCACTATCCTACTGTTACCCTCTACGCTGATCCCTCCTTACAGCTTCTTTTCCCCCAGTTTCAAGACTACATCAACACGAAAGTCACCCTCGATTCCAAAAAGGACCACGCCATTACTATCGAGCAGCAAGCCTCAAATACCTTTAAATTCCTCATCGATGGGAAGGTTATTGTTGTTGCTCAAATACCTTAATATCGTAGCTTCCACTCTAGTGAGAGTTGGGCTTCAGAGTCGTCGCCCACGTTAGCCTGGGCGGTTATGTGCTCGGAGAGGTTGGCTTCAACGCCTACGCGGTTTACTTCGTTTGTAACGTCTTTAGAGAGTGTTACGATAACGCCGTCTGAGATGTACTTGCCGACATGTACAGAGACTTCATTAGGTACGCTTCCTGCAGGGGCGGTAGAAGAGGCCTCTTGCGTTGTTCCTGGCGTGTTCATAAGGGGGCGTGTTGAGCCAGATGGGCCGACATCTAGGCGGTCGATATGCAGCCTCTGCTTTATCTCTTCTAAAAAGTCGATGTTGCCGCTTGTGCCCTTAAGCTGCAGGAGGGTTTTGCCAAGCTGGATGCCCTCTATGGGGGTGATGTCGATGGAGCTTTTGTTAAAAAGAAGCCAAGAGAGAATTTCCTTTTCTGACATTGCAGGGTTTGACTGAATGACGATTCGGGGGTCAGATAAAGAGCCCAAGAGCACTATCTGGGTGCTTATTTGCCCAACATCGTTTGAGGCAGCCACCTGAAGTTTTGACTTTTTGAGAGGGTCGCCTGTAAAGTCAATAGAGCCATGTGTAAGGGCAAATACCTTGTCAGCGAAGGTAAGGGTGCCTGATGTAAGCGCTATTTTGCCGTTAACATCGAT
>JAYRNE010000299.1:0-4624 GCA_041912355.1 Chlamydiales bacterium | reverse complement strand
ATGTTAAGGCAAGTGGTAAGAGCACAACGAGGCCTGTTACGAAATACTTTTTCATATCTAAGCTCCTTTAGTGTGTCTTTTTGGCCCTTTCTCTGTATGCATTAACGCCGCCTTCGTTTACTGGATTTACGCTTCGCGCGGTCTTTTTCATAGGCTTTTCTCGAAACCTGGCCCACTTCATCAGAGTGCGTTAAAAGCTTCCAGGAGCATTCTTGCATGACGAAATCTATATGACCTACCGTTACAGTTAGCTTGTCACCCGCTTTATAGCTAAGTCCTAGATAGCGCCCTAGAAGCATCATCTCTCGTTCAGAATAGTCGAAGAAGTCATTGTCAAGCTCTGATACATGTAAAAAGCCCTCTAACATAAACTCCAAGACATCAAAGTAAATTCCAAAGGGTTTTACACGGGTGATTACAGCTTCAAAGGTTCTGTGACGATCTTGCTTATAGGCACTTTCTAAAAGGCGAAGCTTCTTTAGCATGATAACATTGCCTTCGGCACGGGCAGAGATTCGCTCTTTCTCAGATGCTTCGTTGCTAATTTCTAAAAGCTTGTCACGCTCTATATTACCTTCAAACAAAAGGCGATGGATGATCGTATCAACATAGCGACGTATCGGACTTGTAAAGTGGGTGTAGTGTTCAAGAGAAAGTCCATAGTGGCCAATGTTGTCAGGGGAATAGCAGGCAAGGCGCATGCTGCGGATGTAGCAAGTAGCTAAATACTGGGCAGCTTGTCCCTCATCAAGTTCACTAAAGAAGCCCTGTATATCTTGCGGCGTAGGATCTTGAGGTAAGTTATAACCAAATGAAGAGGCAAGGGTTGAAAACTCCCGCAGCGACTCTTTAGCTGGCTCTTCGTGAACTCTAAAGGCAGCATTCTTTCCCTGTTTAGTAAGTGCAATAGCCACAATTTCATTGGCCTTTAGCATGAACTCTTCCACCATCTGGTGGGTGATGTCATACTCAACGACTTCAGTTCCAACGGGCACGCCCTTTTCATCAACTTTTATCACAAACTCTGGCATAAAAAGCTCTACACTGCCGCGCTCACGACGCTTTTTCTTAAGCAGGTGACAGACTTCAACCATGTCGTGCAGCTTCTTTTTATGCTCACTTTCAAGTTCGCCATCCAGCACTTTCTTTGCCTGTTTGTAGGTAAAACGCTTTTTGCTTTTTATGACGCTGCGCACGATGCGGTAGTTTTTTGTTTCGCCCTGCTCATCAATCGTGATAAAGACGCTCACAGTAAGCCTGAGAACCCCTTCACGGAGTGAGCAGAGGTTATCAGAAAGCTCTGAGGGGAGCATCGGAATGCATTTTCCTGGAAAATAGGTGGAGTTGCAACGAAGAGAGGCTTCGCGATCTAGGGCTGATTTATCTCGCACATAGTGGGACACATCAGCAATATGCACGCCAAGTTCCCAGAGGTTATTTTTACGTTCGAGCGATATGGCATCGTCATAGTCTTTAGCAGTATCTGGGTCTATCGTAAAGCATTCAAGCTCGCGTAAATCTTCGCGAGAAGTAAGATCTTCTTTTTTTACGCGCGTGCCAAAGCTCAGGGCTTCATCCACTGCGTCTTGAGGAAACTCCGTGCGTATTTCATTTTCCAGTATAGCTGCTGGAATATCTGACATAGGATCAGAGATATGTCCAATGACTTTAGAAAGCTCAGCTTGCGCGCTTTCTTCTTTGTCGCCCCATTTTGTAACTTCAACAAGGACGCGATCTCCCACCTTAAGCTTACGGTCATTATTTGACAAAACGACCTGACGCTTTTCTCCTAGCAGGCTGCAGTAGGCATAGGCTTGTTGGTGCGCAATATCAGATATTGTGCCTACGAGGGTCTTTCGCTTTCTGGACACTATGGAAAGCACCTTGCCTTCAGGACCTCTTTCACTTATTGCTTCTAGGTTGATGGCTACTTCAACGACATCGCCGTCGATGGCATTATTTACACAGGGCTTTGGAATAAAAACATCCTGCTCTGAAGCCTCTTTCAGCACAACAAAGCCAAAGCCTCGTGGATGCATCTTAATGGTGCCCACAACGACTTTTTCTTTTTTGCGCTCATCTTGTGAAACGAGTTTATCGCCTGTTTGTTCCACTTTTCCTGCCGTTTTAAGATCTTTTAGAACTAAATCGAAGATTTCGAGATGTTCAGGATGAATTCTTAATCGCTCGATTAGGGATTCTTTACTTTGAGGGGAGTAATGCCTGCCCTTAATATACTCATAGGTAACTTTGAGAAGGTTTTGAAACAAACGCTCTTGCTTGGCGTTTGGTTTGATTTCTTGTTTGTTTGGTTCGTCGGCTTTGCGACGTTTTTTTGGCATAGTTTATCTGGTTACAGTTTATTCGTATTATATCAAAAACTCATTTGGGAACAAAGGACAAAAAGGACCAAAGGGACAGGATAAGAATAAGGACAACAATGAAGCTAGGCAATTCTTACTCTTATTCATGATCATATTCTTATTCTGTCCCTTAGTCCTTTTAAGGTGTACAGCACACATTGGACCCTGCCACAATCGGCGATGCACCCGGCAACTGGCTTGGAGAGACGTTATGGCAGCTATTTACAGTGTTATTACAGGAGGTGTTGTAGTAGGCCTTTGTAACGCCGGCAAAGGTGAGGTATATACCAGTACTATTACCCCAAACATGATTCCCAGAAATATAATTCATGTTTTGGTCTAGCACTTGAATGCCGTAGTTTGTGTTATCATAAATAAGGCAGTTTTCGATTGAGTTACCTGGCACACCAGAAGAGATGGGGTTTGATACTATGACGCCACTTGAGCCGTTAAAAATTTGGCAATTTCGAATTGAAGAGCTGTCGGCAGCATTTAAGTAGACATTAGCAAAGCCATTGGCGCCTGATATTTGCGAGTCCTCAAACACTACTTTAGAAGCGTTATCTAAATAAAGAGTTCTTCCATTTACACCCTGCACAACACAGTTATGGGCAACAAGGTTTGAGTAACCACTGCAGTTTTGATTGCCAATGTGGATCGCACTAGGTAAGTAGTTGTTAAGATCCTTCGAAGAAGAATCCACAATAACGTTTTCTAGCAAGCAGTTAGATCCTGAAAGAAAGAGTAAACCATCAAACCCTTGATTACTTTGGCTTTGGGTAAAGGTGGAATTGCGAATAATAAGATCACTTGCCACTTCTCCACTTGTGCAGCTTCCAAACTGTGCAATATTAAAGTTTGAGACAGTAGATGCCGTTGCCACGCAGCTATCTACAAGCATGCCAATAACATTAGTTGCGTGAATAGAGCCCAGGAGATTATTAAAGGTGCTATTTGTAAGCTGGACATTTTTGGATGTCTCTTCAACATGTAGCCCAAATGAGGTTCTTGCAGGGTCATAGCCAAGATCAGCTCCAACAAATGTGCAGGAGTCAACATAAACACCGCTAGAAGCTGCAACCCACATTCCCGCTCCGTTACCTGTACCTGCTAACGTATAGGGGCTTGGAAACATCGGAGCAATACTACCTTCATGTGCTTCTAAATGGCAAAACTCCACTCGGACATCAGTTGAATCCTGGATATATATCCCTTTTGTTGTGTTCATCGTGAAGATGTTTCGTAGCGTTGCCTTATTAACGCCAAAGAGTGCTACTGCAGCACTTGTTGACGATTTAAAGATGGCTGTTCCATAAATGGCATCGTTTTCAAGAACAAACTCATTGGCATTTTCTACGAGAATGCCAATCGCATTTGGATCTGTAAGGATTAAATCATGCTCATGAAAGTTGATAGTTACATCATTTGCAGAAACCTGAATTGCCGCTCCTGGGCCTGTGTAGGTTAAGTCTGTCGTCACACAGTATTTTCCAGACTGTGAAATCACAATTGGCACCTCATCAATCGGCATAACCATATCGCAAGGAAACTCTTTGTTTATCTGAGAGATAAGTTCTGTAAGTAGACGCTTAATACCTGTACAGCAGCTTTTGAACTCCGATTCAAGATCGCTAATTTCATCTCGTCCATTGCAACCCGTTCCTGAAGAGCTTGTGCTTCTAGAGCTTCTAAACGAACTTGTGTTTATAGAGTGGGTATGCTTTTGTTTGATAACAGCAAGAGTCTTGTTTACAGCATGAAGTGCCTTTTCTGCCTGCTTTGGATCCTTTCTTACTGCATCTACTTTTTTAAGTGTCTCTTTAGCAAGCTTCTGCAGCTGTGGATCTTTTAGCTCTCTCATAGCTGTTTTAAGGCGGCCTCTCGCAACATCTAAAGATGATGGACCATTATCCCCAAATAATGTAGCAAACGAAAATAGGGTGAGAAGTATCAGAGAGAGTCGGCTTGAGACTGTGAATATCATGTTTCTATTCCTCTTATAAGTTTATGGACAGCAGACATTTACCCCTGCTTCAACTGGAGATGCTCCAGGCGCCTGAGTTGGGCTTACAAATACTGTGCAGTTATTGACTACATTATGGCATGAGGTGTTAAAGAAGGTCATTGTCATGCCTGAATTTGCAACAAAGATTCCATCTGCATTGTCGTAGACATTGTTGTAGGAGAAAAAGTTTTTCTCCAGTGGAGTCACACTATCACTCAGCCCATAATTTCCATTGTCATAGATCTGGCAGCCTTCT
>JAYRNE010000298.1:0-8701 GCA_041912355.1 Chlamydiales bacterium | reverse complement strand
TTCTGCAACGCCAGCTAAAAGCACTGCAATTGCCCCGCCGCCTGACTGAATTGTTTGGTCTACTGTACCAGTAGTAGGAAGCCCGTTAATTACGGGACCCGCCTCTGCAAAGAGATTTAACACTCCTTGCGGTGTATAAAATGGAGGATAGCCATAAGGAGCAGGCTCCACTCCACGGGTTTTGTTGCAATCAAACTTGCAGTCCTTGATTTTTGTGACTAAGCGCTGATAAAATGGGAATGGTGTATAGAAAAAGGCATCCCCAAAATTATCGGCAGCAATCGCTCCACCCCAAGCATCAGCGAGGTTCTCGCGAAAGGTATTCTTTACAATTTCAGTATCGTAGGAACTATTGTAAATTGCACCTCCTAGCCCCCCTCTATTTTTAATGAATTTTGAGTTTCGAATCGTCGCCTTGCTACCAACATGCTGATCGGTACCAAAAACTAAAATCGCTCCACCTCCAAAAGGCCCAGCAACATTACCTTCGAAAAGGCAGTTGTTAACATCAAGAAAATAGGGATCTCCATCGTCTAAAAAGGTATGGAAAAAAATGGCCCCAGGCCCTATTTGGGCTGAGTTATCAATAAAGGTTGAGCATGTCACATAGAGGTTACCCTGAAATGTGTCAATAGCTCCTCCAGATTGGTCGAGAATAAGAGCGGAATCACGTGCAATATTGCGAGCGAAAAAGCATCCCTTCACATTGACATCACCACCATCTTTTGAACGAATACCACCACCAGAGCGGTTGGCAACATTATCAGCAAAGTAGGAATCTGCTACATTTAAGCTGGCTTCGAAATTGGAGGCAATACCGCCACCGCCACCGCCAAAAATAATTTCTGAGTTGTAGGTGAAGTAGCAATTATTGACGTTGATAACAGTATCCGTGTCAAATGCTGCAATGCCGCCACCACCAGATATAACTGGCTCTCCAAGGGAGCCAAAGACTGTAGCGTTAACGCCAGAGGCTGCATTATTTATAAACTGTACGTTGAATAGATCGACAGTAGATCCAAAGCGGGCATAAATGCCACCACCTGTATCGTGAGCATAGTCAAGAGTTTGAATGCTAAAGAGATCATCTAGCGTGCCAGCATCTGGGCCATCGGCATATCCACCACGAATAGTAAGATCAAAGAGGCCAACATTTGCACCAGTGAGGGCGATATCATTTCCGACAGTAACAACGTGCCAGGAGTCAGACCCTCCTCCATCTAGTACTGTTAAGCCATAATCTGCCACATATTTTGGAAGCTTTGATTTGCAAGGGCACTTTGGCTCCACTGCAAGCATAGGATTAAGAATCTTAGGCCTCTCTGTTAGGCTCTTTTCACACCCTTTAAAGCCGCCATAAATCTGAACACCATCAGGAAGATCGAAAGTCAGTAACCCTGTAGGAAAATCATCACCAGCAGCTCCACCTGTAACCCCACTTGGAGAATATGGAACTATAGGAGAATAAATTCCTGCAGCAACCCAAAAGGTATTGTCCTCAGGATGTGTTTGAAGATTTGCAAGCGCTGCATCTATCGAACTAAAGGCAGTAGCCCAACTTTTTCCATCGCCATCTGATGGACCATCACTTCGTATATAGACAACGTTTGCAGATAAAATAGCACTCATTAAAAGCGCTGCCAGCTGTATGAGAACCCACGTATAACATTTTCTCATGATTTTACTCCCCTTCCTTTAGGTGTTTGCAACCTAACTTTACAACTCCCTAAAATTTTTGGAAATACCCTTTTTGCATATCCTTTCCATCTTCTCTAGATTGGCCTTTGCTGTGCCTCGCTTATTCGGATTTACCTCGAGCATCTGAAGTATTAGCTGTTCAAAACGCTCTTTTGGCGACTTTTTGGAGCCTTTCTTTATAAGGGTGTTACGGCGCTTTTTGGTGGCATTTTCGATGCGTGATGAGAGCTCTTTATAACGTGCGTCAAGCGATCCTGAGACGTCATTTACATAGGATTTTTCAATCCATGAGGGTTTTTTACCATAAAAGAGCCAGTACAAGACACACCCTGTTGTATAGATATCTGACTTGTAGTAGTCATTAGGACGCATTTTATCAAGATACAGCCCCTCTGGCGGAGTGTACTTCGTGTTACCCACAACTTTTGTTTTGGCAGATTTTCTCGCGTAGTCAGCACAGCCAAGGTCGGCAATACATGCCCTTACGTTACGAAATCCGCGCCGTTTTTTAGGTATTTCAACAAGGTAGTTTCTGGCTCCAAGGTCTTTATGGACAATCCCCTTAGAGTGAATTGAGCTCAAGCCTTGGAGGATATCTCGAGCCACTTTCATCTTTTCATAAAGAGTAAGGCGCGTTTTTTTCTCAAGCACATCATGTAGCGACCCTGGACGATAGAGCTTTGAATAGGTAGTGTGGTAGGTATAGCCATGCGCCTTATGCTTGCCAAACCCTACTGTTTCATAAACACCAGGCATACCATGCACCTTTTTTGTGAGGGCATGCTCATTTACGCCTTTAGCCTTTTCTTCAGCGCGGGCCACAACTTTTGGATGCTCATGGTTGTAGTGTATTGCCTTATAGACCTTTTTGAACGCACCTCTACCAATGTAGGTCTTTTTGTCTTGAATGGCTATAAAGGTACTCTTCCGTGATGGATCATGCTCGACAGTATAGGGAAGTCCAGTTTTATGCTTAGAGCGATAGTACTTATGCTTTTTGATCGCTTTTTGAAACTCGGTTTCAATATAGAGCGCAGTCTCTAATACTCTATGCCGCTTTACCGGAAGATTTTTGTGGTACTTGGCAATTTTACGCGTGGCATCTACTGCATTGATCACGGCTGTAGCATGGTGCTTTTTAGCAATTGCTTTAACATCCTTAAGGGCAACCTGATTACGCTTAAGACGCTTTGCAATATTTTTAAAACGCTTATTTTTGATCTCTTGTTCCATTTTTTTCACGCCATTTTCGCTAGATAAAAGCGGCCCACACGCAAGCGAAAATAAAAGAAATGCGTAGCGATACATAAAAAATACCCCAATTTTTTATACGCATATAACATTTCTTTAGATGAGTCAACTTATTTCAAAACATATACAAATTTTTAAGAGCCCCTTGTTCTCTTGTTTAAATTTAATAATTTTGATATGCTATTCTTAATTAAAATTAAGGAAATAATATGCAGCCAGTTACTTCAGGAAATGTAAGAATTATACTTTCACTAGATAATAGCCATAGAAACAGCGAGGAAATAAAGGTAACAGAGGCTCTTTCCGGAATCGATCCTAAAGAAAATATCGTGTGCTTTTTGGAAAGCAGAAATTTTGAGGCTAAAGAGATTGGTCAGTACTCTCTAGAGCTATTAGCAGAAGATAAAAAAATCTCTACAGCAACCTCTATACAACTACTCATGAGTAGCATTTTGGTTAATCGTGAAGTTTCCTACCTTGGAGACATAATTGCAGAAATATATGCCGATCCATATTTTAGACTATTATTTGATAAGGACCATTTTGCCTCATACGCACCGCAAAAAAAGGGATTTTGCGAAGAGGGATCTCAGCGTGCCTTTTCACTTAAAAACCTGGCTCCGGGAGAAAGACAGGTTGTTGCTCATGTAAAAGCGCTCTTTATACTTCTTGATCAGCAACTGCCAAAGCAGCCCCCACACCTAAAGGAAAAATTCATTGAAGGCCAAATTAAAGCCTGCTTACACTCGATTAGAGGTTTAAATTTTCACGTGATGTCTTATATTGCTGAAGCTCTTGCAGTAATAAAAATAGAACAGGTTCAAAAGAGTGGTCAGGAAGGAGAGGCCTCCCTTGCCGACGTAAAGGAATTGCTCTACAGCCCTGAAGGGCTTTCTGGAAAAAAGCTTACTGATCTAACAATTACCGTGCGAACAAAATTCCAAGTAGAAAAAATTACAGGTGTCATTCGAAAAATCTTGAGTGAACCTCAAAAAGTTCCCCCCACCTTTGTAGTACGCGTGGGAAGCGATCATAGGAATGACCTTATTGCTGGCTTACAAAAAGAATTCGGAGAGGGCACTGTACATATTGTCGATCTTCTTGGCAAAGCACCTAAAACCATTGTTACAATCATCAAGGGCTAGAACTCTGCCACGAAAGAAGCCCTGGCTGCAAGAAATTGCAACCAGGGCCCTACTTGGGGTAAAAAGAATGGGCCTAAAACTCCGCCGTTTCCCTCTCTAAAATTCCCGGAAAAATTAACACTAGACAGGCACGATCAGAACCTTCCTTTTTTTCATCGTTATTATCGTTATATCGTTCTTATCGTTGAAAGAGCCAAGAGCATGTGGCAAGTCCCAACGATAAGAACGATATAACGATAATAACGATAGAAAAAAAGTTTGTTGCATGGCATGCCTATAGTTTGCACCTATCGGCGCTGCATTATGGGCTATTATTAAAATCGTTCCTTCAGAACTGAATAGGGTGAAAAATTCCTCAAATCACAAATCGAAAATTACCGATTCCTTTCACCACAGACCATGCCCCGATTATCCTAAACCACTTTTAATAAATGCCCCAGGGAAGCTTGAGGGAGAAACTGCTGTGGATTTATGATGCCACGTAGGCCCATGAATATATCAGCAATCAAGCCAGTTGATTGAAGATGAATACGGGCAACATCATTTAGAAAACTGTTGCGACCAAGAAAGGCTATAGAAGCAGCGCCTAGTATCACGCCAAGAGCAAGATCTCCAATACGTGTTACAACAGCAGATACGATGCCACCCAAAAAAGTAAAGCGCGATGCAATGTGACGGGTAAGGGGTTTGGGCTGAGCCGCCAAAAGCTTTGCATTATCAAAGATAGGATTGGTAACTCCCGAGGTCAATAATCCATTGTGTCTATTAAAATCTAATTTCATAGGATCATAAGAAGGATTCAATAAACCTATAATCGCTGTAAAGGGTATTTCGATAACCCCTCTTGAAGCATGAGGCCACCTATCAGCAAATCTATTAATAGCTGAAATTTTGCCTGCAGTAGCCACAGACGCAGCCGTAGCTAAGGCACCAAAAACAGTGATTCCTACACATGCACCCGAGAAGACCGGAGTAAGAGCTACGTATGGCACTTGTTCAAATCTATTTTTTACACATTCCCCAACGCCCATAAAAGCCCTTTGTTATTCAAATTAAATAACATATTAAACACAACAGAAATAAATTTCAATTTAAATTTATCTAATGACTAGAAAGAGGCCACCAAAGAAGTGCTACCTTCTCAACAGCGATGTCGCTTTTACGAGGACGAACCTCGGTTTTATCTAAGGTGATGCTTTGGGGGTCTATCTCAGGAGCTTGGGCTTCCATTTGGGCTTTTAGCTCTTCTAGCTGCTGCTCGAGGGATTGGTAGCTCTCTTCTGCTGCTTTAGCAGAGTCTGAATCTTTAGAAATTTGGCCAGCGCGCCTTAGCGTAGTTCCTGTTTTAGAGATTGTATCTTTTGTAATACCGCGCTTACTCATGAGGGCTCCTAGAAGCGTTGAACCAAAGGATATAGCAGCCTGGAGCTTGCCAACCCACGATTTTTGCTTGGTATCTTCAACTTTACCTTGGGCCTTTTTCATCTTTTCTTGTAGGGCGGCAATTTTTTGCTCGAAGCCAGCTCTAATTTTATCGCGCTTTTCACGCATACTCTGCGCTACACGCACGCGAAAGTCTCCTTCACTTTCTCCAAACTTTGAAGTGAGTGTATCAGTCCTAAAGAGAGTAAGGGTCTGGTTTTGATAGAGCGAAAGCCCAAATGCCTTTTCAAATGCCGCATAGCTTTTCTCTTGCATGAGGGCAGCAGGGAGCTCCTCAAAGGTGCTATTGGGCGCTGCCTCACTTTCAAGTTTTAGATCTAGAATATTTGTTCCCTTATCCCAGTTTACCGTCTTGCCATCACCATCTAATCCAATCACAAAGGTGATTGGCTGCCACACATCAATGCCATTTTTTGTGTCGACAAAGTGCAGCTTTGCCATACCAAGAACTCTTGGCAGATAGCGAGGCGCAGGGACACCACCTGCATGAGCAAAATATTCTGTAATTGCAGAAGCTAGCTGAGGTTTTGTAACAACAGGACTAGGAGTCGGCGCCAGAAGCTCGCGCCGATCTTTAGTTAACGAAGCAATTTGGGCAAGCGTTAAGGGTCCACGGAGGTATGAGAGGGTCCATCTTGTCTGAAAAAGAATAGGCTCTTTTTGGTAGATAGTGCGCATGATAAAGGTACGGCTTGCTACCTTGTCAAAAAGAGTAGCATCTACCTCCTCATTAGAAGCTGCTTTTAACCCTTCTATAACGCGCATCTTATCGCGCTCCGTCTGCAGCTTGCCTATAAACCAGGTTCCAGCATTTGCAAGGCCCTTGTAGTCAAGGTCTACAGGGTTTTGTGTGACTAAAACAACGCCGAGACCAAAGGCTCTAGCCTGTTTAAGGAGCGTAAGCATAGGCAACTTCGATGGTGGCGATGCTATAGGCGGGAAGTAGCCAAAAATTTCATCCATATACAAGATAGCGCGCAAAGACGATGTACCAGGCTGCTGACGCATCCAGGAAACGACTTCATTCAAAAGCAGCGTTACAAAAAACATCCGCTCACTATCTGAAAGGTGGGCAATAGAGAGTATAGAAAGCTTCGGTTTGCCCTCTTTTGTGTAGTAGAGGCGCTGTATGTCTAGGGGCTCGCCGCGCATCCACGTCTGAAAGCCTGGCGATGCAAGGAGGTTGTTGAGGCTTATAGAAAGATTCATGCGCTCTTTTTGAGGATAGAAGGTCTCCACATCAAGGGCGCCAACTTTGCTAAACGGCGGCTTTTGCACCTGTAGAATAAGTGTTGGGATATCAACATCTTGCCCCTTCTTCCACGCCTCATCTATTATTGTAGAGATGAGAATATGCTCACGGCTTTTTATGGGGTCGGCGCTTATGCCTATAAGGCTAAGTAAGCTAGAGGTTGTCGATAAAAGCTTATCCCTCTTTTCATCTTCAGTAGCAGGCGCTTTAAAAGAGTTTATTATTGATAAAGGCACCCCCACATCGCTTCCTGGGGTGTAAATTACCATTTCTACAGCTTCCTTAAGCCTCTTCACCCTTTCAGCTGACTCACCCCAAGAGGCTAAGCCCTCTTTCCATGTTGTGGCAACGCTTTCAGCATAGGCATCAACACTCATCCCCTTACGGTCAGCTTCAGCGCTATCTACCCAGGGCTTAAATTCCTCAGCACTTAGATTCGGAAAGGTTAAAAGGAGGTTCCCAAGATCGCCCTTAGGATCGATGATGATGGCCGGAATCTTGTCAATTGCCGCCTCTTCTAGTAAAGCAATGCCAAGCCCCGTTTTGCCACTACCCGTCATTCCCACACAAACGGCATGTGTAGTAAGCTCCTTAGAGTCATAAAGCGTGTAGTCCTTACCACTCTTTCCTAAATAAAAATAGCCAGTTTTTTCAAAGTCTTCCATAGACACTTACTTAACAGGCTAGAGTTTTTTAGTCTATAGAGCCTTTTGCAAAAGGCTCTAGATCTCTTCGGCGGGCAGCTCTGACCTATATATTTTTATCTTATCTTGCTCGCCAACAGCTGTAAATATAAGGCGAATCTTTTGATCTGAAGCCTCGTAGCCAGCAGCACCCTTATATACCTGATAACTTGATATCGGAAGGGAGTGACGCTTTTTATTTTCTACATCATACCAGGTGAGAACAAGATTTTTTATGCCAGGTTTTGACTCGGCAATAGGCGGCAAAGGGGAGCAGCATTGTCTAAATATTTCGACTATCCCACAGCCTACAATTGGGGGTGGGTCATCCTCAATATCACCTTCTTGAACTTCCTCTATTTGAATATTGTAAACAGTAGGGCCAAAATTAGCCATTGGGGGTTCTACAGCAAAAGAAAAAAAACGTCTGTCAGATATCGGAAGAGTCATATTTTAGTTAATCCAATCGTAATGTAGGCCGGGATATTCTACTATATTAGCAGGTGATCATACAAGCATTATCAAGTAGGCAACGAGGGTGTAAAAATCTCCGAAAAACCAAAAGAAAAGAAGTTGAACCCGATAGAGCAACAGAGGCATCTGCGCCACGGCCTTGTCCAAACGCCCGAGCAAGTAGAGATGCTACTACGTTTACTCGCTTTATAGCCAACAGAAAGCCTCTAGCTGACTTTTAGCTTTACCTTATTAAATCAAAATACATATAATATATTAGTAAATAATAAGGAGTAATTATGACGTTTGGAAGTTATAAAATAAAAGTGGAAAGATCCAGTAATTTTCCACTACCAATTATAGAACAACCCGTTGCAAGCCGCACACGCGCACAACTTCACGCTCGGAATGTACCAGATGTTCTTGTAGCTAGAGATTTTCTTAAAAAAGTAGTAGGCATAGACCGCCAATACCCTGACATTGTCCAAGTAAAAAGACATGTAATAAAAGTAGACCTTTCTACCGTAGAAATTTGGGTTGCAAGATTCGCAGCTATCTGTGCCCTATACGCAACAGCGCGCGAATATATTTAAAAAGCGCTAAAGCTTGCATTGTCAAGGGCATTTCTGTAGAATAGCGCTCCATGGCAACCATTGGAAAAGCTCTTATTTGCATTGGGTTAGCTGTCATCATTGTCGGCGCCCTTCTTTGGCTTTCAAGTAAGCTCGGAATTGGCCTTGGCAAGCTCCCTGGAGATATCATGATCGAAAAGGGCA
>JAYRNE010000297.1:0-4251 GCA_041912355.1 Chlamydiales bacterium | reverse complement strand
ACCACCTCAAAAATCTTCTCCAACTGAAAAACCAAGAGATGAAGCAAAGAAACAAGATCTAAAAAAACGAGCTTCAGATCTTGAAGCAAAATATAAAGCCAATCCAAAGGATCCTAAAGTACTATTTGACCTTGCAAAAACATACTTTGATCTTAAGCAAAATGAGAAGGCACTTGAAAAATTTAGAGAAGTAGAGCCCATTTACGGAGATAAAAAATGGACCCTAAGTCACTACATGGCAAGAACGTACACACGGCTTAATAACCTTAAGCTCGGTTTAGAATATGCTGAGCGTGCTATTAACGAAGAGCCCTCGAAAAACAATGGTGATCACTACCTTGTTTTAGCTAACGTTGCCATCAAAAACAAAATGAAAGCTAAAGCCGCTTGGGCAATCAACGAAGCAAAGCGCTGTAAAGCCGACGTATCAACGGTTGAAAAAGACTTTGCTAAGTTAGCTTCTAAATAAATTCTGGAGTGACTTACTTTAATTAGTCACTCCAAAAATTAATTAACTGGCTCGTGAAACCACATCCCTTTTCCCAACAAAGTTTTGGTACTAAACGGTTAGGGCTTCTGTCGTCACGATAATCGGCTCTTGGGGTGAAGCTTTGCCTAAATCTGGAAGATAGGGCATATTTGCCATGCCAATTTGGCAAAAATGTATGTGGAGCGTACCTCGATAACGGTCATTTTTCCAATAGAACTCAAATAATGGCTCCTTAAGAGTAGGGGCTGCCTCTTCCATATCACTCAAAACATACACTGCCGTAGGAAAAGCTTTTGCCATAAATTCGTTTTCGATAGTCGCAACAAGAGAACCCCATTTATCTTCGACAGCAAGTTCATCGGCAGAAAATCTCTTATCAAATAATTCTTCAAGAGCTTTCAGCTCTTTCACTGTACGTCTTACCTCAACGTTGCCAAAAAAGGATACATCAAATCTTCCCTCGTTAGCATCCGCCTGATGGCTCTTAAAACACTCCATAACTTTTGCGCGAAGAGATGCGCTCTTTGCAGGATCATTTCTTATCGATGTAGCGTTATCTATCGCCAAAAGCACATAGCACGCTTTTCCCCTCAAATGACCAAGTGGCCCCATATACAATACCTCCTTATTTTTGCGAGGATTATCACCACTTTACATCTTTTTGGCGAGGGATTTATACGAGCCTATTTTACTAATGCAATATTAGGGCTTCGAAGATCAAGAATTTGGGTGAGAGAGGCTGGGTTAATTTGATCTAAAGTAGCTTTATGAGCAAGGTAATCGTTAATCGCTACTTCGTAGAGTCTTGGAGAGAGGCGGAAATAGCGGGTTTTGCCACTATCTTCTAGAACAACTACTATTTCCTGACTACCAAAGGTTTTTGCGCAGGCTTTTGAGCTGTCAATACGGAGGATGCGGAAGGTGTTAGGAAGCGCAGTCTCCAAAAACGCGAGCACCCTAAAGGCAATATGGGCTTCTGGTGTTTCTAACGTAGTATTATAGGAAATGCTTTCTACCCCTAAATAGAGCTCTGGAAGCTTTTTTGGGGTGTAGAAGGGCTTTAAAGGAAAGGCGGTTCGTTCTTTATCAAGGGCGATGTTAGAAAAGTCACTTAAAAAGACATAAGGCTCTTTTAGCGTATAGTCTACATGAATAATGCTGGGAGGAAGGCGACGGACTGTAGCTTTACTAATCACAGGATAAGAGAGGAGTTTAGAAGCCGCCACCTTAGGGTCAAAGTCGTACAGATTTGGGGCCTTATCGCGACTTAGCTCTAGCAGTTCACAAAGCTGCCAGTTTTCGAGAGTCTCATATTGAGGGCAGCTTTGGACTAGGGCTGCAACGGTATATCGAGGATCTTGCTTGCGACTATCCAAAACAGACTTATGCACAAGCCACGTTAAAAAGAGTGATCCCCAAATAATAAAGACAGACAACAGAACATAGCCTATCGCCTTTTTTAAGGGTATTTTATGATCAGGGGCGCTGTACATACGATAATAACTCTTTGCCAACTTTTGTTATATCACCAGCTCCCAACGTGATCACAACGCTTGAAGTAGGCACATTGCTTGCAAGTTCCTTTGCAAGGCACTCTCTTGGCATGTAGATGCAGTTTGGGGCTGTTTTTTTGATCTCGTTAAATATTGACTCGGTGCTAATGCCCTCGACAGCTCTCTCTTTTGCTGTGTAGAGATCTGTAATTACTACCATGTCAGCATCTTCAAAGGCATTATCAAAATCGTTCATCACATAGCGCATGCGACTATAGCGGTGAGGCTGAAATACTGCCACTAATACTGTGTCGCCGACAGCCGCTCGCAGGCCCTTTAACGTAGCACGAATTTCTGTAGGATGGTGCGCGTAATCATCAAAAACCCTAATACCCTTTACTTCACCCTGCTTTTCAAGGCGCCTTTTGACACCACTAAAGCTAGCAAAAGCTTTACGTATTGCCTCCTCAGACACTCCCAAGCTGATAGACAACCCAAACACTGCAGAAGCATTAAGAGCATTATGCTTTCCTGATAGGTTGCAGGATACATCTCTAAACTTTTTTCCAGCAAAATCGATGTCAAAAAGTATCTCTAGGGCATTTTGGCGAAAATTTGACACACGAAGTTTAGCCTTATCAGAAAAGCCATAAGAGACCCCCCTGATGTTCATGGAACTTAGTGTAGGATCATCCTCACAGAAAAAAAGGTATTCTGGCTTTGAACAGCCACTCGTAAAGGTTTTAAATGCTGCAACTAAATTATCCCAACTTCCAAAATGGGCAAGGTGGTCATTGTCGATATTCGTGACGATAGCGCCTTCACACTCATACTTAAGAAAGGTTCCATCACTTTCGTCAGCTTCAGCAATAAAGTAGGGGCTCGTTCCATAGGCTGCGTTAATCTGTGTATCAAGAAGCAGGCCGCCAACTGCAAAGGAGGGGTCTTTGCCACTTGATGTAAAGACGTGCGTAAGAAGAGAACTTGTTGTCGTCTTGCCATGCGTTCCAGTAACTGCAAGCACCTTATGCTCCTTCATAAGCTGTAAAAGGAGATCCGAGCGGTGGAGCATGGGGGCATTTTGCGCTACAGCCTGCACATATTCAGGATTTGTCACTGGAATGTCAGAATTATAGATTACCGTAGCATCTACTGGAAGATGTTCCCTAGCATGGCCTATAAAAACCTTGGCTCCAATAGCTTCTAAACCCTCCGTTACATAGCTAGAAGCAACGTCACTTCCCTGTACCTTAAAGCCCTTTTGCAAAAGTATGCGGGCAAGGCCACTCATTCCTATGCCGCCAATGCCAATAAAGTGATAGGTCATACTTTCTCCTGAAGAAATTTCGCTACTAAGTCAGAAAAGTGGCGTGTTGTCATACGTGAATTCACCTTTATAAGGGCCTCTTTCATAGCGGTGTGTTTGCCAGTTGCAAGGATATCTCTTATAGCATCGGCCAAAATTGTAGCTGTAAGGTCTTTTTCAGAAAACCAGATAGCCCCGCCAATCTCTGCCATATACTCGGCATTTTTATCCTGGTGTGAATCTGCACTTGTTGGAAAGGGAATGTAGATAGAAGGAACGCTAAAAGCAATAGCCTCAGCAATTGTAGATGCGCCAGAACGAGAGATGCAAAGATCACTTGCTGCCCATGCATACTGCATCTCGCTTTCAAAGTCTCGCACTACAGAGGGTATTTTTGCCTTGTTATATATGTTTCGAGCCGCATTAGAGGCCTCAACGCTACCTGTAAAGTGCAGCACCTGCAGCTTCTTATCTTTTGGCAAAAGAGCAACAGAAGCTGCTGCTAGGTCATTAAGCCTTTTGGCACCAAGAGAGCCACCAAATATCAAAATCGTTGTTGCATCTCGTTCTAAGCCATAGTACTGAAGAGCGGCCTCACGGGACGGTATCGCAGAAAACTGCTCGCGAAGCGGAATGTCGGTAAGCTCTTTTTTTCCCTTTAAATACTTGGCAGCATCTGGAAAAAACACCCCCGTAAAGGCAGCATAAGGGGAAAAGAGACGATTTACCTTGCCCGGAATGCTATTTGCTTCATGAAGCACTATAGGGATGCCTAGTAGCTTGGCTGCTACTAAAACAGGAAAGCTGTGATAGCTTCCAAAGCCTATTACAAGGTCTACTTTCTCTTTCTTCAGAGCCTTTATGCTCTGCCATACGCCCTTCAGGATATTCCACGATGATGGTATCAACTTTTTGGGAGTGATCGGGCCGCTAGCAATATCGTAGAATGAGTAGCGCTCTTT
>JAYRNE010000296.1:0-7037 GCA_041912355.1 Chlamydiales bacterium | reverse complement strand
TGAATATCTAAATACTGGCACGTCTCTTTAAAATACTCTTTAAATTTCGTCAAAAATTTTTTCATTGCATCACAAAAATCAGGGTCCTTCTTGATTAAATCAACCACTTTGGCAAATTCAGGGTTAAACCTTTTAAACAAATCATCGCTAAACTCAACCTCTCGGCCTAAAACAAACAAGCTTTTAAGCATTTTTTCATAGCGTTCTGAATTTTTTGCTATGGCTACAACATTGCCATCAGCTGTTTGAAGACCAATTTTTGATTCTGCTTTAAAGCCCTTTTCAAAGTCAGCAACAGAGATAATTGCCTCCTTAGCTCCTGATGCATCAACAACTGTTCGTAGTAACAGCTGCTCTACCGTGCAGTGATCGCCAAATGATGCATGCAATTTTTTATACGCAGCATTGTCAGAGGTATATTTTTTTTCCCTTTCTGCCCCACTCATCGATAACGATGCTCGATTCACCTTTAAAACAAATGGCGAGGCGCCCTCTAGCACATACACATCCTGGGTGCCGCCCTCACCAATTTTTTTCATTTTTGTCAGGTCAATAGCGCCGTTTGCAGTTTGTGGCAATGCCTTCAAAAAACAGATAACGTCAAATGTTCGATTGCGCCCAAAGGCTTTAATTTCGTTAAAATTTTTGTCTGAAGCCATGCGCAAAAGCATGCTAGATATTTTTTCTGATACTCTGCCAGAAAAGTCGCTGTTTAATTGAGCTAATGCAAGCGCGGGATTATTATTATTCAGCGCTAAACAGTGCCGGCAAAGAGCGATAATATCGGCCTCTGATGAGCTATTTCTTACCATCCGCATAAGCTGCAGAAGTCCTTTGTCAATGAAATTTTTAGATGTGTCTAACTTTTGCGTAACAACAGTTGCAGTTTTTTTGCTTGCGCTCTTCAGCTCTGTAGAAAAAGTAAGATCGGTAATTCCTCTTTCAAGCAAACTACGTTTTACTTCGTCTAAGGATGAAAAAGGACCATGTTTTTGAAGCACAGTAAGAATTTGATTATCAGAAGAAAGGACACGATAGGAAGTATTTCCGATAACCACACAGTCAAGCGCATTACCATCATGTTTGTGAAAAACCAAATCATGCGCCCCACTGTCATCCGAATATGATAATTGAAATGAATTAATACTCATTAGTATCACTCTTTTATATCAACTTAATTATAACACTATTATTACTTCCCATACAATAGCTATTCAAATGTTATAATTACTTGACGAAGTATATTTACAAGCTCCTAATAGTCAGTTATTTATAATTGGTTTTAAAAAATATGGCATTTTGCAAATTCAAGCGATCGCGATACACAGTGCTAAGATCGTTCATGGCACCCTTGCATGCAGCTCACATGCAGCTTAAATTTATCAATAAACCGTTCAAGATGGGGATCTGTGCGTTGAAGTGGAAGTTCATCCATGGCGAACCAGCGGATGTGATGAAATTCGTCCTTATCAAAACTTAAAGTTTCCGATGAATCCCCTTTGAGTACGTACCAAAGAGTGACGTCTGTGTGCTGAGTTACGGAGCCGCGTGTCTTTGTTACTGTTAAAAATAGCGGGTCCTGAATCAGAAAGTCTGCCTCGATACCAAGCTCTTCCTGAGCTTCGCGTATAACCGTCGCCTTAGGGTCCTCATTGGGCTCCACATGACCTCCTGGGGGAAGCCAGAGCTCAGCTTTCTTGTGGTCTACAAGCAACACTTTATTGCTACACTCATCCATAAGCAAGAAATATGAGACAAGGTGCGGATCCGGTGTTGCCGGCGGCACTCTGCGAAAAAGCTCAGCACCGGTTCCAATCCATTCTAACACATAGGCTTTGTGAGCAATTTCTTTATCATCAAACGGCTTGATGCCATCGATAACCTGGTGGAGCTTTTGGCGAATAGTTTGCAAGGCAATCTCTCAATTTAAACGCCTCTCTATAGTAGCCCCACAGGACATTTTTGGTCTAGTCATGGCCGTCTTTTTTACTTCTATTAGCCTACATAGGAGCTCCTAAATATTGACACAAACGCCTAATCCTGATAATATATATAAGCAATAATTTTATATATAATTAAAACCTAAAAATTTTAAGAGGATGGTAATATATGGACCCAGTATCAGGCTTAACAGTAACTATCGCCCGCCATGGACAGACAACATGGAACGCTATAAAAAGAATACAAGGCCAGCTTTCGTGGTTTACCGAGGCTGATGGAACTATTGTACCCGTGACATTGAGTGAAAAAGGAGTACGTCAAGCCGGGAAATTAGCGATTAAGCTCCGCGATACCGTATTTACTCATTGCTTTACTTCGGACCTAAAGCGCGCAGTTGATACTGTTGAAATTGTGATGAAAGGTCGCGACATAAGTATTCTACAAGACCCACGACTTCGCGAACGCTCACGTGGCAAATGGGAAGGAAAATTTGAAAGCGAGTATAGTGCAGCACCAGCTGATCAAAAAACAGATACAGAGACTGATGAGTCCATGTGTAATCGGCTTTTTGGCTTTTTGAATGAAAAGGCAAAAGAGATTCCTCAAGGGAATGTCTTAATCCTTGGCCACGAACGTGTTATAACCAATATTTTTGTAAAAGTAAAAAATCTTCTCCATAAACCAAATGAGATTGACGTCAAGCACACCGGTACTATAACGCTACGCTACACAAATAATTCTTGGGAATTAACTGACTCCCAAGGGATTATGCTCCCCGGCGAGAGTAAATAATGGCAGAATTACGTTATCCCTTTTTGAACGGCAGCGCAAAAGGTATTAAGGTGAAACAAAATGCTTTTGATTCGTATTTTAAAGAACCCAAAATCATGGGTGAAGCTGGCCTTAATAAAATTCTAGACCAAGGAAAGCTCCTCTCGAAAAATCTATCCAAAACGCTAGCTGCAGGAGGATCAGCGATATTTCCACACACCTACATCTCTGAGTGTGGCTATCAAATCGCAAGCGTTGTGCATGCCTGCTTAGATTCGGGTGCAGATCAAGTCGTAGCTTTAGGAGTACTACATCCGATGAACGAAGCGCTCATACAGGCACGCACAAAGGAGCTAAATGGCAAAGACATCTCTGATGAGCCAAGCTGGGGTGCTTTTCGCCCTGGAACAAAAGGCGATGACTTATTGAAGCTAGAATTTTCTCTTGTCCACTTTAAAACGCTTTGGGATGCCGAGGTAAGGCGAAGAGGCATTAAACCTCCAAAACTGTTTGAATTCTACCCCAGTTTAACCAATCGCTGCCCAGACAAGTTACCCGGCATTAAAGACCTTGCAAAGATAGCCAAGGACTCTGTAATAGTTGCCACAGACGACATGTGCCATCATGGTATTGCCTATGGAGTCCCAGCTCTTGATGCGATAGAAATAGGAGATCGAGCCTACAACTTTGCCAGAATGGCAATTGACACAGGTTTTGAATACTTAACAAAAGGCGACTTTGGACGCTATTTTGACCACTGGATGCATCCTCAGGCTATTGGCGACCCCACAGATTGCGCTATAGTGCTCCGATATCTGCTTGGCAGATCTTCCTACAGTGTTCTAGACCTAAAACTTGTAGACCTCTCTCGTTTATTCGAGGAAAACCCCACACCCAGTTGGGTAGCGGCTACGCTTGTTGCAATAACAAGAGGCTGATTGCCAACGACAACTCATGGCTTCCTTGAGGAAAAATCCCATAACGACCCCATCATAGCGAGCCCATTTTTGTATAGGTACAAGACAAGGCTAGTTTCGAGAGAAAACTCTTGCGCAGGCCATGGCATGCTCCCATCCGGTATTGTCTTCAAGGCCCCACCAGGCCGAAAGGACAGCATGGGCAATAGCCCATTCACAAATGCGCTCTTTTTCTATTCCAAGGCGCTCAGAAAGTATAGCCACACGTCTTTCTGTAAAGTGGTCAATTTCTTCTGCTGTTTTGTCGTGCGGATTAAGAAGAAAAGGGCCCACTTCATATTCAGAAGGCCCCATAACCCCCTTTGGGTCAATGGCAAGCCAGCCTCTTTCTGATGATAAAATGTTGTAGTGATGTAAGTCCCCGTGCATGAGTGTAGGGTCATATTTTTCAGTAAAAAAGTCTTTCACGCTAGCTTCAGCCCGTTCCACAAGCTTTTTATCAAGCGGTCCTGTTGTTCCCCCAAAGCACTCTCGCATCTTCTCAAACCCTCTAAACCACTCTGAAAGCTGTGTGAACCCATCCTCAACGGGAGATGGCCTCCGTAACTTAAGCATCACATCTACCACTATGTGTGTGGCCGCTTCATCATCTTTAACAGCATAAAGCATAGTGCCAGGTATAAGACGCTCTAAGAGCATCATCCCCTGTTCAGAGTCCTTTTCAAGCAATAAAACTGCCCCTTGGCCGTTAAAAATCTCTAGCGCTGCCATCTCGTTCAAAAGCTCCTTATGAGGCACACCTATCTTCAGCACCACGTTCTTCGTGCCTTGCAGGGCATACGCCACATAATTATATGAAAGATGATTGACTGTTTGAAGCTCAGAGAGGCCGCAGCGCTCTGTTGCAGCCTCCATTAAGCCTGGAAGAGCTTCAAGCCATGCCCGTCCTTGCGCGCCGTATACTCCTTGAATAGTTTTTCTGAAGTTGTCAGGCAGGTTCATCGGTTCCTTCTCTCGTAATCTTCTGCAAAATTGTCCAGAACATACTGCCAGCCTGGTTCCCAACACCAAGGACTAGTGACAATCTCTTCAATGCTTTTGCCATTTAGCCAGTGCTCTAAGCCATATTGTGTTGCTCTATGCCCAATGATTAACACCTTTTTACCTTGGAATGATCGAGCAAGATCTTGAAGGAAGCTGTACATTCTCTGGCAAGTATTGTCATAACTTTCTCCGTCTGGGAATGGCGTATTAATGCATTTTTTGCGCATAAGCTCTACATCACACGCAAGATGTCCATTAAGCTTGCCATAGTTACATTCATTAAGGCGAGCATCTTGCACAATCAAAAAATCGCGATTTCGAAAGGCAATTTCTGCGGTTCTAATAGATCTTGAGAGTGCTGAACAAAAAATCACATCAAAAGTGTCATGCTTATAGCGGGCTCCAAGCTGGGTTGCCTGCTGTTCGCCAACATCTGAAAGCTCCACATCATTTGCGCCAGAGGCAATTCCAGCTTCATTATCCCATGTTGTTGCGTGTGATTCAAATATAATATTTATCATTATTCAGGAGCAGCACAAGCCATAAGTTCTGAGTGGATGAGAGCTGCCATATCCTCTAATGGACACGTAAGGCGCATCAGGTTAAGGTGATGATAAAAGGCATTGGTTTGCGGGCCAAGTTCAAACAAAGAAGGATCTTCGCTATGAAGAAAAATTTTCTTACCACTTGCAAGAGCAAATCCCAACTCAAGATGGGTTCCATGTCCCCCAGGCAGAAGCACTACGACAAAGTCAGATTCTAGAACGCCGTTTAATTCTAAAATGGCGACCTCCTGCAATCGCTCATAGCTTACTGACTTTACACTTCCATGTAGAGTCCAGTCATACGCTATTTCGTGCTGAAGAGCCTGTAATGAATCCCGGATCATATTGTGCGCTCCTGCTCGCGAAAGCGATGTGGCGATATAGAATTTCATGACGGCACTCCTGCTTACGTGTGAAGCAAAAGTGTATTCCTGATATGCCTTTAAGTCTATGCTAAAAAGATGCCTAGGATTAATCAGTCCAGTTAATCGAGATCGCAGGCAGAAAAGCCCAGCTGACTAACGGCGGGCCACAAGCGGGTCAGTACGTAGCACAACTTCCCGTAATTTCCCGTAACTTTTCAGTATCCAGAAACCAATTTTGATGCTAAATTCTTCTCGTGACGTTAGGATACGTTATGTAGCGTTAGCAACCCGGCCTGGACTTAAAATCCCCTGGGGGCAACCCCGTGCTGGTTCGAGTCCAGTTCCGAGCAAGCCAAACCGCTCGAAGATAAATAGGTCCGGTAACGGACTTGAGGTTATCTTCGTTAAAAGAGCTTAGGTCTTAAGTGACCTAAGCTCTTTTATTTCACAATAATCATACATTTTTTACACTTCCTAAAGGAGTTGTACTATGACATCAGTAACACATGGACAAAATGTAACGTCAAATTGGCCCGATTGTGGACAATCATTATTTAAAAATGAGATCACCCCCGAGTGCTTAGCTTTACATACTGTCAATGATGAGTCAGAGCTTCCTTATGGCGGAGCTGAATATAAAATAATCAAAATACAGCGATTTGTCGAAGGCCAGTTTGAAAGTAGGCGTACATTTCTTCAGTTAGAAGTAGAAGCTCCTGAATCTACCAAGTTCGCCCTTTATAAGAGAAAGCATCCTGAAAAAGACATTTTTTACCTAATAGGAACAGCTAGACCGAACGACACAACAAATAAGATATTTAATTTAACATCAGAGCTACAGTCAAGGCAATTTCCGGCTGAGATTGAAGTGCATAATCGCGTAATGCGCCCTGTTAATCAACAGGTAGCTCGCATTCCTCTATTTTTATAAATTATTAGGCTTAGGCGAACCCTTTCCTGGACGTAAAAATTAAAGGGCCCCTTTTAAAAAGTGATTTCTTCTCTTTATATCCGTACCGCCCTTGCAAAAAAGGGATCTAATTGACGAAGGGTCTTTACAGCCTCTTCGCTGCAATATTCTAAAATTTTACCTATAATGGGCATTGAAAGATTACTAATCGACATAATAGCTGCAATAATAGCAGAAAACAGACAACAAACAAACCAAATTGCCTCCAAATGTCAGTCAGTCGCCCTAGGATTCCTGCCCTCCGCCCTCAAAACAGCTTTATGAGCATTTAGGAAGGTGGCTTACCCTTTCTAACAAGTAATCCGTTTGCTATGCTGTCGTAGATATGGATACAGCCTTCCTGTCACCTCACCTGACACAAGTCGCATAATCGCAGAGCCCGGCTCCTTTAACTTGGTGTGATTTTATGTATTTTCAGAAAATCTCTTTGTTTTTTCTCGAGACTTGGCAATTTTTGATGATGACGGAATATTCCCACAATTAG
>JAYRNE010000295.1:0-7337 GCA_041912355.1 Chlamydiales bacterium | reverse complement strand
TTTGGTCGTTTTGGTCCTTTGGTCCTTTTTGTCCTTTTCCTTCTTTTTTTTTGATCCTACTTCATGTATACTGCTACGCCATGAACAAAGTTATTGCTATAATCCCTGCCCGCTATGCTTCAACGCGATTTCCAGCAAAAATGCTGGCTCCCATTATGGGTAAATCGCTACTCGAGCGCACATACGAACGGGTGAAGGCCTGCCCTGTTATTGACAACGTTTTAATTGCTACTGATGACAAGATTATCCTAGACCATGTGACAGGATTTGGCGGCAAAGCCATCATGACCTCTGTAGATCACCCTACAGGCTCGGACAGGCTTATAGAAGTTCTTCAAAAATACCCTGAGCTTACAGACTGCGAAATTATCCTTAACGTTCAAGGCGATGAGCCCTGCATTTCAGCTAACACAATATCCTCAGTATGCCAGGCGCTTATTGACAACCCCGAGGAGTGCATGGCAACAGTAGCCGTTCGCATTCATGACCCTCAAGAAATTGCAAGCCCCTCAGTTGTAAAATGCGTGATGGATAGACAAGACCATGCCCTCTACTTTAGCCGCTCGCCCATTCCCGGCACAAAACCCTTGGGAAAACATGCGCCCTTTTACTACAAACACATGGGCATATATGCCTTTAGGCGAAATTTTTTACTGCAATATGGCACCCTTGCCCAAACCCCCTTGCAGCTTGTTGAAGACCTAGAGCAGCTAAAGGTGTTAGAAGCAGGCTATAAAATTAAAGTGGTCTACGCTAATGAGTGTAGTCCAGCAGTCGATGTTCCAGAAGATATACAACGAGTAACAGAATGGTTATGCAGCCAAAATACATATTCATAACAGGGGGCGTTGTCTCCTCACTCGGCAAGGGTATTGCCGCATCAAGCATAGGGCTACTTCTTGAGCGAAAAGGCTTTAAAGTAGCGATGATGAAACTAGATCCCTACTTAAACGTCGATCCCGGCACTATGAGCCCTTTCCAACATGGCGAAGTCTATGTAACTGATGACGGTGCTGAAACTGACCTTGACCTTGGCCACTACTTCCGCTTTACCCACTCTCCCCTCTCCAAAAAGTCCTCAGTAAGCTCTGGCCAAATCTACAATGAAGTTTTGAGACGTGAAAGAAGAGGCGACTATCTTGGCAAAACTGTGCAGGTTATCCCCCACGTTACCGACGAGATAAAGCGCCGTATAATAGACTGCCGAGACGGCAACGACATCATCATCGTTGAAATTGGCGGAACGGTTGGCGACATAGAGTCGCTACCCTTTTTGGAAGCAATACGCCAGATGCGCTATGAAAAGCCTAATTCCTGCTTAAACATACACGTGACATACGTTCCCTATATTAAGGCAGCTGGAGAAGTGAAGACCAAGCCCACACAGCACTCTGTGCAGCTTCTTCGCCAGATTGGCATATCCCCTGACATGATTCTCTGCCGCTCTGAAACATCACTCTCTAGCGATGTAAAAGAAAAAATAAGCCTCTTCTGTAACGTCCAGCAAGATGCTGTCTTTGAATGCACCGACGTTGAATACAGCATCTACGAAGTGCCCCTTATCCTTAACGCGCAAGGGATTGAAGAGAAGCTCTGCCAGATGCTAAACATGCCATCAAACGCAAGCAACCTCGAAAGCTGGCAGCAGCTAGTAAAAACAATACGTGAGCCAAAGGGCTACATCACTGTAGGCATCGTTGGCAAGTATGTGCAGCACCAGGATGCTTATAAGTCTGTCTTCGAAGCTCTCAATCATGGCGCCTTTGCCAATGGCTATAAAATAGACATAAAGAGAATAGAGTCTGACCGCTTTGATGAAAGCGGAGCCTTCCCCGAGTGGGCCCAAGGCTGTGATGGCTACCTAGTTCCAGGCGGCTTTGGCGATAGAGGCTGGTATGGCAAGATAGCCTGCGCTAAATACTGCCGCGAAAATAACATCCCCTACTTTGGTATATGCCTAGGCATGCAGGTGATGGTAGTAGAATTTGCAAGGCATGTATTAGGTCTCAACATGGCAAATTCCACGGAAATGGACCAAGCAACACCTCATCCACTCATATCCCTCCTTGAAGAGCAGCGCTTAGTAACAGACCGCGGAGGCACCATGCGCCTTGGAGCCTACCCATGCCTCTTAAAAAAGGGATCTATGGCATATACTGCCTATGGCAAAGACAAAATCCTCGAGCGCCACCGTCACCGCTATGAACTTAACAACAAATACGTGGGCAGCCTAGAACAGGCAGGCCTTTTAGTAAGCGGCCTGTATGAAGAAGGCAACCTCTCAGAAATCGTAGAAGTAAAAAACCACCCTTGGATGGTAGGTGCACAATTTCACCCAGAATTTGCTTCAAAGCCCTTAGAGCCCCATCCGCTCTTTAGGGACTTTGTAAAAGCTATGATTCATCGGAAGCACCCATGAAAAAAGGTCGCATATTAGCAGTAGATTATGGCCTTAAGCGTATAGGACTTGCTATCTCCGACCCGCTACAGATTATAGCAACAAGCCTTGACAACTTCCCAGCAAGCCACACCCGAAAGGCAACAGCAACTCAGCTTGCAGCCCATATAGAGCAGCTTAAAAAAGAAAAGGGCTATGAAGTTGTAGAGATAGTACTGGGCTTACCTCTTATGATGAATGGCACAGAATCTGAAAGAAGCGGCCAGGTGCGCGAATTTGCCACGCTCTTACAAGAGGCTACAAACCTTCCTGTACACCTTTTTGACGAGCGCCTAAGCACTGTGCAGGCAACAAGAGCCCTCATTGAAACAGGCTATACCCGCAAAAAGCGCGCCCAGGTTGTTGACAAAGTAACAGCAGTGCTCATCCTGCAAACCTACCTTTCAAGAAAAGGATTCCAATGACACAATTTGGCCTGAACTGGTGGGTATGGTTTAACCTCTTTCTCTTTGCGCTCCTAGCGCTCGACCTACACTTTCTTCCAAAGCGAAAGCAAAAGCACTCTTTCTTGATGGCCGGTGCATGGGTAGGAATAGCTGCCCTTTTTGCCCTTCTACTCTATTCCATTAAAGGGGGCGAAGTTGCCTTGCAGTTTACTACAGGCTACCTTATCGAAGAGTCTTTGAGCATCGACAACCTCTTTGTGTTCTTGATGCTTTTTCAGCACTTTCATGTGCCGCTTCGATGGCAAAATAAAATCCTGATGTACGGCATTATCGGGGCGCTTATCATGCGCTTTATCTGTATTATAGCAGGCATTGCCCTTGTAGAGCTCCTGCACGAGGTGCTGCTTGTCTTTGGAGCCTTCTTAGTGATCATGGGCATCATTATGTTCAAAAAGCAAGATGCCATGACGCATCCTAAAGAGCCGCTACTTGTCAGCCTAATAAAGAAGATTTTGCCCTTTAAGGACACCTGGAATGTAGACACCTTCTTTGTGCGCTCTGATGGCAGACTCTTTGCTACACCTGCCTTTTTGGTGCTCTGCACTATAGAATCTACAGACCTTTTATTTGCGCTCGATTCTATCCCTGCTGTATTTGCAATAACGTTAGATCCTTTTATCGTATATAGCGCAAATGCCCTTGCTATTGTAGGCCTTAGAAGCATCTTTTTTGCCCTAAAAGACAGCCTGCAGGCTTTTGAATACCTACACTATGGTGTAAGCCTTATCGTCATTTTTGTGGGACTCAAAATGCTACTAGCGCCTATTTTTGCTATTAGCACTGTTACATCTCTTGCTGTTATCGCCGGCATTATTGCTACATCTCTTCTTTGGAGAAAGGGCTGATGAACTACCTTCATGTACTTAACTTAGATACTGTAGGCGGTGTTGAAGAGCTTTTTATTCACTTTCTTGTAAATGCCAAAAAACTATCTTCTGCAAAACAGCACGTACTTGTAACCTCCAATAAACCTCACCCCTTCTTTCAAGGCCACATTAAAAACGCCGACAGCGTTGCATTAGAAAAGTATCTCGGCCCAGTAAAAGTGCCAGGCTTTATGCGTACTGCCACAAGAAGGCGCTACCTTGCAAAAGTAAACCCTAATGCTACGATACTCTGGAACCGGATGGAAGAGTACTCATGGCCCGGCAGCGTTATCTACTACGAACATGGCGCTTCCTGGATTGCAGACCGCTCTAAAAGTAAGCGGGCGTTTTTCCAGTCTGTGGACGCCATTTTAGCAAACTCCCACGCCGCAAAGCGCATACTTGAGCTAAAGTGGGACATTAAGCTTCCAATACGCATTGTAGAAAACCCCCTAAAACCTACCATTAGCCCAGGAGCCCCTAAAAAGGCAAAACGGGAGCTTACACTAGGCTATATTGGCCGCCTAATACCGCTTAAAGGGGTATCACTTCTTCTACATACCCTTACACACCTACGACAAGAACCCATATCCCTAAAAATAGCTGGAGATGGCCCCGAAAAGGAGGCCCTTATGCGAGAAGCCAAGCGCCTTAACGTTCCCGTAACCTTCTACGGCGCCATTAAAGATGTATCGGCCTTTTATAATTCTATAGATCTACTTATTGTTCCTTCAATACGTGAGCCGCTAGGCCTTGTTGCCCAAGAAGCGGCGCTCCGCGGCTGCCCCGTAATTGCCGCAAAAGTTGATGGCCTTCCTGAAGTTGTGCAGCATAACGTGACAGGCTTCTGCCTAGAGCCCGAGCTCGACATCGCCTCCTACCCCCTCTTCGGCGGTAACATGCAAAACCTGCCAGACCTTGTCTACAACCCCACAACAGATGCCCTTACTGCACCTAAGCTTTTAAACCCTGAACATATTGCTAGACATGTAACTGAGCTACTTTACAATCCTGAACTCTACGAAACCTTCAGCCAAAACGCCATAGCCTTTGCCATGAAGCGCCCTAACTTTATGCAGTACACCCAGAACTTGCTTGAAGCGATATAAAGGACCAAAAGGACATAAAGGACTTAAAGGACAACAATAACGGTTATGCTGTCCTTTAGGTCCTTTGTCCTTTTGGTCCTTTATGTCCTTTGCCCCTTCAACCGTGAAGTGCAATTATCGGTATTGCAAAATTGGACCATAAATGGGTCTTTTTTAACCGATTTTCAAAAATAAAAATGGCCAGAAGATAGTCATGGTCTCTATAAGGTTATGCGACAAAACAAACCTGGAGACCATTATGCCAAAAGGCTACTATCATCTGACCCGTGATCAAAGATGCCAAATCGACGCTTTAAACAAAAGAGGTGATTCGAAAGTTCGGATTGCAGAAAGCATCGGAGTGCATCCATCAACTATTGGTAGAGAGCTAAAAAGAAATAGCTCAAAAAGAACTAAGACTAAGAAGCTTGAGTATGAGTATGCTGAAGCTCATAAAAAATCCCAAAGAAAAAGAAGAAGAGCAAGCTGTAGAACCAATAAAATGACTTCTGAAATAAGAAGTCTCGTAAAGATGAAGCTATCTTTTCAGTGGAGCCCTGAGCAAATTTCAGGCTGGCTTTTGCTTAATAATATGATTAAGGTAAGCCATGAGACTATCTATAAGATGGTCTGGAAGGATAAACGAAAGGGCGGGTTTCTCTATAAAAATCTAAGACACCACCATAAACCATATCAAAAGAGAGGACGCGCGAAAAATAAAAATTGCTGTATTCCCAGACGTGTAGATATAGATTTCCGCCCTAAAATAGTCGAGCTTAAAGAGCGTATAGGTGATTGGGAGGTAGATACGATTGTGGGAAAGGGGCATAACGGAGCAATTGTTACAATGGTAGACCGAGCCTCTAAGCTAACCAAGCTCTGCTTAGTTCAGAGAAAAACGTCTACAAATATTGCAGAGGCAATAATCAGCAAACTTCAACCGATGAATGCTTACGTTATTACCATAACAGCAGATAATGGTGGTGAATTTGCAAAACATGAAGAGGTTTCTAAAGAGCTAAGAGCAGAATTTTACTTTTCAAAACCTTACCACGCTTGGGAAAGAGGGCTTAATGAACATACGAATGGATTGATAAGGCAATATATACCAAAGTATTCAAACCTTCTCACAGATTGCTCAGAGATGCAAATTAAAGAGATTGAAGATTTGCTTAACAACAGGCCTAGAAAAGTGCTAAACTACTTAACACCTTTAGAGGCCTTTGAAAGACTGAAAGAGCCATCAAAAATTGCACTTCATAGTTGAATTGGCCCTTTTGGTCCTTTCGTCCTTTTGGTCCTTTTTAGCCTTTAAAAAAAAGCCGCCAAAATAAAAGGGGCCCGGTTTTTGAAGAGTCTCTTTAAAGTGAAAAAAATTCCATAAAGGTTCTATACTATTGGAAAATCTAGAGAGGCAGGGCATGATTAAAATTAGAGTTATTTTTGCAGGGCCTAATAACCCTGAAAATCAGTTTAGAAAATTGGAAGATCTTCTTCCCTACCAAGATGCTGGAGTAGAGCTCAGTTTAAGCTACAACATCTTTGGCCCGCTTCATGGCCAAACCGATATTGAACATTCCCTTGCAAGAGGAGGGATGGCACCCGCAGCTATCAAGGCTGAAAAGGAGGGGGTGGATGCGATTGTTATTGAATCTATGGGCGATACCGGGCTTTATGAGTGTCGAGAAGCTGTAAAAATTCCTGTTATTGGAATGTCTGATAGCACACTCCGTGTAGCCCAAATGCTAGGAAGAAAATTTGGTCTTATAACTGCAGGCAAATGGCATGGCTATGCACTAGAGCGTCTTATAAAACAGTATGATCTTTCTTCACAGTTTATTGGCTTTGAACCATTAAATCTGCAGCCTTTTACTGATTTTACTGATGCAAATAACAGCCTTAATCGCTCTATACTTACTGCAATTGAGGCACTTATAGCACGCGATGCCGACACAATCGTCTTTGGCGGTAGCTACTTTATTGGTAGAGATAGTGCCATTCAAGACCTTCTTCGCGATGAGAAGTATAAAGACCTTGTTGTGATCGATCCCTTGCCGCTTGCAATACGCTTTGCCCGCATGCTTGTAGATGCAAAGCTATCGCATAGCAAACGAATCTGGGCAAATCCTAAACATGCCACCCCAGTTCTTGGCTATCCTTTAATCACAACTACTCCGGGAGTAGAGTAAAGTTAAGGCGGCCTTGCAGCTTTTCCTAGTAAAAGGGGCCAGCCCCTTTCACTAACCCTTCTCTTCTAGTAGGGCGAAGCTTCATTTTATCCTTTAGCCTTTATCCTTTAGCCTTTAAAAAAAGGGCCGCCAAAAGGGGGGTAAAAAGGGCAATGGCATTCGGTTAGTGTAAATTTCAGATCATAAAAGCTTTACAATAATGCTAGAATGTTCTATGAATCTCTGCTTCATATATTGACACTGAGGTAAAGTCATGGGCAACGCAAACTTTTTAGAGCTTTGGAAAGAGA
>JAYRNE010000294.1:0-1944 GCA_041912355.1 Chlamydiales bacterium | reverse complement strand
AGCGCGTGGCTTGTAGCGGCATATGGAAATCGCCAGACACCTTATAACTTTTTGATGTACTATGAGCTTATAGAGCTTTTGCCCATCGAGCTTAAATCTAAGGCAGAAACGCTACCGCGCCAAGTTATGTACACCCTAGCAAGCCGCCAGGCGCCCCTAGAAAAGAAAAAGAGCATCATCTCATCCTATAATGGTGAGACAAAGCAGGAGATGCTTGAGCGCATTCGCCTGGCGTTGCCACTACCTTCTAAAGACAAGCGCGCTGTAAAGAGCGCAGAGACCGTCCTTGCCAACCTCGAACGCCTTATCGCCTACTATAACCGCCACGAGGCCACCATTGACCGCGAGGAAAAGGACGAAATTGCAACATCACTTAAAAAGTTTCTGTATTTTGTGGAGAATCGATAATTATGAATAGACGTGACATGCTAATCACAGGCTACAGCCTGATTTTATTAATTGGCGGCGTAATTGGCTATTTTGTTGCGGGAAGCCTCGCCTCGCTCCTTATGAGCACCATCTTTGCCATCTTGCTTATTGGATCGCTTTTCCTAAGCCGGTTCTACGCAAGCTTTAGCAATAGCGCGATTTTATCTCTCTTGGGAGTTCTTGCTCTCTTTTTTGCCTACAGATGGTATGTGACGAAATTTTTTCCATCAGGGGCCATCTGTATTTTGACGGTTACCGTTTTTTTACTTAGCCTTTTTGTCACAAACGGAACGAAAAAAAGTTAAAATAAAGAGCCTTTTGTAGAACACAAGAGGCTTTTTTCCTTTGCTGAAACATCTTTAAGCCGTGTAAGAAGCTCATTGCTTAGGTTATAGCAGTCTGAAAGATTGCATAGCTCTAAAGAGGCTGTTTTAAAAATGCGCATTACCCCGCGATCGTCGATATCCGTCCAATTTGCATGAAATTGCTTTAGGGTTCGGGGATATTCAGGAGCAGCAAAATCCTCGCAAGCTATCGTCGAACTAAAGCCTACATTTAAAACCACAAGCCCTTTTGCACGAGAAACAATGTTGCGATAAAACTCGCCCTGGAGCCCTGTGGAGTTCACATTAAGCTCTTCAAGGGCTTCTAAAGCTGCAAAGTTTGCTATGGCGCTTCCATCAAAGCCGCTACAGGAGGGGAGCAAAAGCCTGTAAAGTCGCGGACAGCACTTTAATATATGGCTAAGAGTGTCATCGGTAAGCTGTGCTCTAAAAAATTCGAGCACCCGCAAATTTGCATGAAGAGAAAAGGCCCCCTTTGAAATAGGCTTACAGTCGCGAAGGGAAAGCTTTTCAAGGCTTTGGCAGCTCTGAAACACCTTTTGCACTGTGCGACTGCCCACATTTGCCCCCATAAACCGACAGTCAATAAGCGTTGGAGGAAAGGGCACCTTGGCAAGATCCCTATCACCCACTTGCATAAAATGCCAAAAATCAAGGCTTTTTAGCTGCGGGGCTTTTTGTAAAAGTTGACTTACTTGAAGCGCTGAAACCTGCGCATCAAGCACATGAAGCGCCGTAATATTTGTGCATCGCTCTAAGACTGCGAGTGTTCGCACGCGAGGGAGAGTAAGAGAAAGACCAATCTGTACAGGACCACCCCAAAAGGGAAATGGAGGAGCTTTTGGATGTGCAACAAGGCGCGTAACTACCTTAGCAACAAAGGCCGCATTTTGCAAAAAAATTGCCCCACCGATAGCGCGAAACTTTCTACAAGTAAGCGAAAATGCCATGAAGCTTTTAAAGGGCAGATAAGAAAAGATAATAGTAAAAAGATCTTTTGGCAAAAGGTCCAAACAGCACCCATCTCTAGGTGGTTCAGGCTCCCAAGCGGTAACTTGAGCTAACTGCTCGGGGTTAAATATGTTATCAAGTGATAGTGAAGTGGGTGTCATGAGAGTATTATAGCAGAAGCAAAAAAACAGGGCAAAGTGGAAGATTCCTGTTCATAAGT
>JAYRNE010000293.1:0-7732 GCA_041912355.1 Chlamydiales bacterium | reverse complement strand
GGGGGTAGATTGCACGTGCAACTAGAAGCCATTTAGGTTGTCCATTTCGTCTTTATAAGGAATGTATAACATGACACTTTTACTTTCGCATCCGTGCATGCTTGATCACGGCATACCCATGCACCCAGAAAATCGCACGCGTTTAGAGGCGATTTATGAGGCACTTGAAAATAGCCCATACAAAAAAAATCTGGATCTAACATGTACGCGCATGGCGACAGCTGATGAGCTTGCCATGATCCACGATAAGGCCTATATCGACTTTGTCATGTCGCTGGCAGGAAAGGATGTCTTTATCGATCCTGAAACGCCATTAACGAAAGGTTCTGTCAAGGCTGCCCTTTTGGCTGCAGGCTATGGCATGGAACTTGTGGAGCGCGTCCTTGATGGTAAAATCAAAAATGGGTTTTTGCTTGCTAGACCGCCAGGGCACCATGCAGAGGCCGATCATGCCATGGGTTTTTGTGTCTTTAACAATATTGCAGTGGCGGCAAAAAAGGCTCTTTCACGAGGTCTTAAGCGCATACTTATTATCGACTGGGATGTCCATTGCGGCAATGGCACACAACACTCCTTTTATGATGATGATCGCGTATTGGTAGTAGACTTTCACCAGCAAAACCTTTTTCCACAAGGTTCTGGCCTTTTAGAGCAAATAGGGGAGGGTAAGGGAAGCGGCTATACAGTTAATATTCCGTTGCCAGAGGCTTCAGGTGATGATGACTACCTCTATATCTTCGATAACATCGTAGATCCTCTTGCAAAACACTTTAAGCCAGAACTTATTTTAGTTTCAGCTGGCTTTGATGCACATGAAAGCGACCCTTTAGCATCTATGTGCCTTACAACATCAGGCTTTAGCATGCTTACAGCAAAGGTTAAAGCCCTTGCGAAGGAGCTTTGTCACGACAGGCTTGTGCTCTTTTTAGAAGGGGGCTATAATCCGCCCTACCTAGCAGAAAATGTGCTGGCATGTACGCATGCACTCATCGAGCAGGTTGAAGCCCCTAAAACAGAATCGCCACTAAGCTATGGTATAGATACCTACTCTCAGGAGTTATATGACATTCATCTTGCAAAAAGACTCACCTGATTTTTCAGAAGTCCATAACCCACTGGAAAGCATTCCGGAATTTAGCGATTTTAAAAACGCCCATGCTTGGCTTAAAAATGCTCTTAAAACTGAACTGCCATCTAAAACTGCTATGACCTATGTCGAGTGGAATGATATTGCGGAGCAAAAAGACCCGCTCTTTGGCTACTATAGCGTAAAAAACTGGCAAAAATTTGTCCTTGCAACCTACCTTGCAGACCTTATCTCCTACGATAATCCTCCCGATCAGGTAAGCTTTGATCGCTTAGCGTACGTCATGCACGCCTTTCCACAGGGCTTTAGAACATGGTTTATCGAACTTCCGAATAAAACTTGGCTTCCAGTAGGCTATACGGCCTTTTATCCTATGCTCGATACAGCTTACGAGCTCTTTACAAATAGCCCCGAAAGGCTTAAAGACCGCACGGTGGTGCCAGCATCTACAAGTTCTTATCTTTACCTTTTTAACTTTAGCGTCCATCCTAAGCTAAAAAAGAGTAGTCTTTCAAAAAACTTGATGACGCGCTATATAGACGATATAAGCCAGCAACAGGCTGAAGGCCTTGCCTGCATCACTGTATCTGAAGATGGCGTGCGCATTGCAAAGCGCCTTGGCATGGCAAAAAGAGGCACTATAGGCCAAGAAAACGTTTACACAACATGCTCTCAAAAAGGTCCGCAATAACTTTTGTTATCCTTATTGGCTTTGTCAGCCTTTTTGCTGACATGACCTATGAGGGTGCCCGCAGCATCAATGGCCAGTTTTTGGCAATTTTAGGTGCTAGCGGCACCGTTGTTGGCATTGTATCGGGACTTGGTGAGCTTATTGGCTATGGCTTTCGTCTTGTTTCTGGATATGTAAGTGATAAGACAGGCCGCTACTGGCTTATTACCTTCATTGGATATGTGATAAACCTTTTTGCTGTTCCGCTCTTAGCGCTTGCTGGTAATTGGCAAGCTGCTGCATGCCTTATGGTGCTTGAACGTTTTGGTAAGGCTATACGTAACCCTTCGCGCGACGCCATGCTATCTTATGCCACCTATACGGTTGGCAGGGGCTGGGGCTTTGGCTTGCATGAGGCTATGGATCAGATTGGGGCATGCTTAGGGCCGCTTATTGTCTCCTGCGTTCTCTACTACAAACATTCCTACCAGGTAAGCTTTGCTGTATTGCTGATTCCCGCACTTTGTGCTTTGGCTATGCTCATTGTTGCCCGCATAAGCTACCCTCGTCCACAAGATCTTGAGGTAGAAAACACCAACCTACAATCTTCCGGCTTTTCCAAAAACTTTTGGCTCTATATCGCAGGGGTGTGCTGCGTAGGTGCAGGCTTTATTGATTTTCCGCTTATCGCCTATCACTTTAAAAAGGTGGATGCCATCAGCGATGTCTGGATCCCCGTATTTTTTGCTATCGCGCACGCAGCTGATGGGGTTAGTGCAGTGCTTCTCGGCCGTTTTTTTGACAAATGGGGAATAGGGGTGCTTATCGGAGCAACTGCGGTAAGTGCTCTTTTTGTTCCGCTAGTCTTTTATGCTGGCTTTTACTTAGCCTTATTTGGCGTAGTCCTTTGGGGCCTTGGCCTGGGAGCTCAGGAATCAATCATGCGCGCAGTTGTTGCAAACCTTGTGGGAACTGATAAGCGCGCCACTGCCTATGGCCTTCTCAACATCTGGTTTGGGGTCTTTTGGTTTTTAGGAAGCGCCCTTATTGGCTATTTATACGACATCTCACTTATTAGTCTCGTGCTCTTTTCTTTCTTCATGCAGCTACTAGCGATTCCCTTCTTTATTGCCTCCAATAGGCGTTGATGCTACACTCTCCGGCCAAAAAAAGGACCACGTATGACTCTAGCTGTATCTCGCGGTAGCCCAATGTATTCTTCTCATGTATCGCCTTCCCAAATAGGAAATAAAAAACTTTATACTGATTTACCTGATGGCTTTATGCCTTTTGATGAGTTTCAGAAAATGTTTAACTTAGGGACAACAAGTACAGAACAGGCTCATGAGCGCACAAAACTTTTAAGTCAGGTGGCAAAAAAAGATATTCCAAAAGCCATGAAGCTGCTTCTTGATGTAGATAGGGAAGTGGTGGTGGGGCTTGAACGGTTTTTCCCGGAAATTGAAAAACATGCTCCAGTATTGGCTGATAGGCTAGCTAAAGGTGGGCGTGTTTTTTTTGTTGGATCAGGCTCTAGCGGACGTGTGGGCATCGATGTAGCGGCAAAGCTCATCCAGGCTTTTCCGAGTTTTGCCGATCAGGTGCGCGGCGTTATTGCCGGTGGCGATTCTACGATGATTAAGCCTAGAGAAAAGTTTGAAGACTCAGAAGCTGCCGGAAAAGAGGCTTTGAGTAAGTACGACTTACATTCAAGTGATACTGTAGTCCTTATTTCTGCAAGTGGCTCTGCTACTTTTAATGCTGGCTGTGGTGAGTTTGCGGCAGATGCTAAAGCTAATGTGCTTTATTTTTATAACAGCGAAGAAATTCCTGACAGAACCAAGAAGCTCTTTAATCGCCCAGATAAAAGGATTACCCCACTCTGCATTGATATCGGCGCTCAAGCTGTTGCTGGCTCTACGCGTTTGCAGGGGGCAACTCTTGCTATAGCTTGCCTCGGCTCACTTATGGTATCAGCATTATATCGCGCAAACGGCCAAGCGCCTAAAGCTGAGGCTTATCCTGAACTAGTAAGACAAAACTTGCTAAAGTCTTTAGAGCTTATTCAGCAGCACTTTACTGACATGGAGAAATTTTGTAGGCTTCAGGCTGAAATTTTTTCAAACCCTGAGGCAAACTTTAGGCGTGATAGAGACGTTTCGAAAATTGGCTATGTGACCTTTGTTGCAGTTGCCGAGTACATGCGCACAGTGTTAATAGACGCCACCGAAATGCCACCAACATTTTCGTTAAATCCTATGGCACGAGAAAATGAAGGTGGCCAGTTAGCTGAATATGCTGCCTATTTAGTTGGAGAATCCGATAACAGAAGAGCTTGGGAAGTGCTTCTTGGAAGAGAGGTTACACCATCTGATAAAGAGTATGCCGAGCAGTTTTTGTTAGGAAAAGAAGTTGAGGGTAGATACTCCTATACTAATCGCCCAACTGAAGAGGGAAACTTCGTCATAGGCGTTGCACACCATGATCAGAGTAGATCACTTACGCCACGATTAGCAGGAACTCTTCTTGGTGCAAGTAAGCAGGGTGCAAAAACAGGCCTCATCCTTCTTTGTCAAGATAAGCTCGATTTGGTGAATAGAGGAACCTACGAAAAAATTTACAATGCCCTACTCTGCTTTGAAGATGTGCCTACAGATGAGGCGCACTTTTCTGAGGCGCTATTATTAAAACTTGCCCTCAACATGATCTCCAATATGTCCATGGTGCTTATGAAGAAAGTGCATGGCAACCTGATGATTGATGTTCGCGCTTCAAACAAAAAGCTCATCGACCGCTGTATCCGCACTGTTAAGGCCGTATGGCGTGAGCAGTATGGTGCCCTTCCCTGTACAGATGAAGAGCTCTACTGCAACCTCGCCTACATCTTCGAAAAACAGCAAAAGCACAGCATACGTCTATCTCCTGTAAAAATCATGCTTCAGATGCTTGCTATGAAAACGAATCCCTCGGATTTTCATGAAGTAGTTCAAAGGCTTCGTGAGAATAACGAAGAGATTGTTTGGGGGTAGTTAGACGTAGAAAAGGGCCAAAAGGACAAGCTAAAGTATGAAGTATGAAAAAAAGCTTCGCCCCAATATGATACTAGTTAGGCGAAGCTTCCTTTCATACTTCATAATTCATACTTCATACTTTAGCTTGTCCTTTTGGTCCTTTTTTATACCGTATCCCAGGTAAAAGACTGAACATCCGCTAAGGCTCTAGATCCCGTGAGTACCATGACGAGGCGGTCCATGCCTAATGCCATACCTGCGCCTGGTGGAAGGCCTGGTTTTTCTAATTCTTGGAGGTACTTTTCATCTAGCATAACACTTGGCTTGCCGAGGTTTTTTCTGATGCTGCATTCTTCGGCAAATAATTTGCGCTGCAATGCTACATCCGTTAAAAAGGGAAAGCCGTCAGCTATTTCTATGCCGCCAATGTAGAGCTCGCTTCGTTCTGCTATTGCTGGATCATCCTTACTAAGGGGCGCTGATGTAGTGAGATAGGCTGGCCATTTTTGTAAAAAGGTAGGCCTACGTATGCCTAGATGTTGCTGTAGCCTTTCAAAGAGGTAGGAAATTGTGAGGTATTTATCCTGTTCAAAACCAGCAGGTAGAGTGATATCTGTTTTCTTAATAGCCTTAAGCATGGGCTCAAGCGAAAAATCTTTTAAGTCATCAAGCCCAAGGTGTATTCTAAAGGCATCGCGCACTGTTAGGCGCTCCCAATCTGCTCCCATAATGTCGATTTCATGGGTATTAAATGTAATGGTATTGCCTTCGGGAGTTATTGCCCGAAATGCCTTGCGAATAAAGCGCACAGCGTCATCTTCAATAGTATCAAGGCTTTCATGGGCTCGCCCCCATTCTAGCATTGTAAATTCTGGGCTGTGGTAGCGGCCTTTATCATTGGCGCGAAAGTTTTTAGTGAGCGTAAAAAGCTTTGTAAAGCCCTCTATGATAAGGCGCTTAATCTGGTACTCAGTAGAGGTCACCAAGTAGCCACCGCTAACCTCCATAGAGTCAATATGCGCATCGGGGCAGGTGCCTTTTACTAAAAGTGGCGTCTCAACTTCAAGAAATTGCTCGCCATAAAGATCTTGTCGGATTGCATTCGTTATTTCTTGACGGATGGCTAGAATCTTGCGCATAGTACCTCTTAAATTGCTGCATAAATTATGCTACAAAGACTAATATAGCGTTAGTTTTTTCACTTATAAAGGCAAAGCAAGATTGAACGTGCCGCCTGAACCCTTAGCGATTCAAAGGGCTCGTTAAGTACCTCGACTAAAAAAGGCAGACTTTTTTTTGAGCCAATGGAGCCTATCGCAAAGAGAATGTATTCTTTCATCGGCCGTATAGCTTTGTTGAATGAGGTTTCAAGGACTTTTAGGGCCTCTTCATCTTGGGCGTTGTGGGCCAGGATGAAGGCGGCTTGGAGGGCGATTTCTTTGTTGTCTTCTTGCAAAAGCTTGCGGATTTCATCAAGGCAGATAAGGTCTTCTTGCATCATCAAACAGGCACTTTTAGCACTTATGCCCCATGTTCTCTCTTGCAAGAAGGCTTTTAATGGTTCTGTTATCGAGATGTTTTCAATTGTTGCAAGCATAGAATAAAGCTCTAGGCGTAAAGCCAAATCCTCACTTTCTGGCAGCCGGATATAGCCGCTATCGTGCGAGAGCGTGGTCGGGCCGATGAAAGAGAGTAAGCCTACACCCTGCCAAGAGAGGCGATCTTTATTGTTCATGCTTGCTAAAAGCTGATTTGCCGCCCTCATAACGTCGTGCCTATTCCAGATAGCGCCTAGAGCTAGGTTCATGCGCACAAGAGGGTCTTCTTGCTGCATATACATATCTGTAAAATGTTCTATGTGGCTACCTGTATGGCTTATAGCGCCTGCTGCAAAGAGGCGCATCTGGCGATCAGGAAGAAGTAAAAAGCTTTTTAAGTTACTTATGGAGCGTTCTACATGATATCCCATGCGAAGAGCAAGCCAGTTTGCCAAAATTTGGGTCTTTACATCCTTATGAGCTAAAAGTGCCTCCAAAATATCTTTTGGAGGATATAGTCCAAGAGTAGTTGCACACTCTACGGCTGCAAGGCGAACATCAAAAGAGGCGTCGTTCATAAGGGTAATAAGTATAGGGTTCTTTTTACCCGCATTGAGCATAAGCTCACAGGCTAGAACTCGCTCGTACGCTCTATCGCTTTTTGCAAGTTTTTCGTTCAGCTCGTTATCAATGTGGTTATTGATGTTAGCAAGTGCTGAAGCTGCAGCTCTTTTTTCATGTGTGTCACTTGATTGTGCTTCTAGAATAGTGCGTAGAGCTATAGCTGCTGGCTGATAGCGCATAGTGCCAACTGTTGATATTGCCTGTAGTCTTATTTGTAGAGAGCTGTCATTCAAAATGGCGTCAAGTGCGCTTTCTGAAAGTGTCTCATCACGAGCGCGGCTAGCGAGTGTTAGTGCTAAAAGACGCATCTCACTGCTTGTGTCATGCATTGCCATTTTGCAGATATCCATACCACGGGCATCATTAGCCATAAAAGCGCTGATGAAGGCTTCAGAGCGTATGATAGGGTTGCTGCTAGTACTTGCCTTATGGATAATTGCCCAGGCAACATCCTCTAAAAGTGCAGTGTCCGAGGCCCCCTGAGCGTGATCGCGATAGCGCGTATAGGCTTTAAGTAGTGCCAGAATATCATTTGATCGTGCAAAACTTATAACTTCAAGCCGTTGTAAGGCGATGTTGTCAGGATCATTTTCTAATAGGGGCAAAAGTTCCTGTTTTGCCTGCATCACATCCCCAATAGCCAAGAGTGACTCTATGCGTTTTACAGGATCAGCTGCAAGGCAGTTTGTGCAACATAATAAAAGCAGGCACCGCACTCCAAAGTTTAGTTTCATTTAATGAGCCGAGAGATAGCTTTGAATTGGGGGTGCTTGGCATCTTCTAGAAGTTCAAATAGGAGCGT
>JAYRNE010000292.1:0-7781 GCA_041912355.1 Chlamydiales bacterium | reverse complement strand
TTTCTTTTCTTGCTGAAAAGATGACGAGAACGGTATTTTTCCGCAAAAACGTTATGTACTCGTGCCCGTGCCCGTGCCCGTGCCCGAAGGCTTTACATCTAAGACGTTCCGCATAAAAATACCTGTACCTTTTTACAAATGTCCAAACTCGAGAATGCGGTGCAGTAATGCACCGCACTGCAAAAAGGCCCCTATTTCCCCTTGTCAGAAATAGACTTCCCACATGATAATGCCCCTATGATTGATCTTCAAATTCTCACGCAACTAAATGATCTAGAAGATATAGACAAACGACTTGGCGATACTTTTTGGTCACCTATTGACGTTGCCTATATTAATGATTGGGTTCTTCGCGCGGCAGCTATTAAAGGTGAATACCACTGGCACTCGCATGAGGATGACGAACTCTTCATAGTCTATAAAGGCTCCATTATAATAGACACTGAAAAAGGGCCCATTTCCCTAAATTCCGGCCAAGTTGCTGTAATCCCAAAAGGCCTTAAGCATAAGCCAAAAGCTGACGAGCGCGCCATAATCTTAATGATCGAGCCAGCATCTCTTAAAAGCTCAGGGGTCGCACCTTAACGCAGATTAAGTGTATACTTTAAAATTTTATTATGGTAATGGTTGTAAAAACCCAAAAAAGGACCACACCTATGAACCATTACCGGTTACTTGTAGCCCTAATCGCTCTTTTAGGCTATTCGCAGCAAGCTTTTGCCGAAAACGCCAAAAAGCCTAATATCCTTGTTATTATGGGGGATGATGTTGGCTGGTTTAACATTGGCGCCTACCATAGAGGCATGATGTCCGGCAAAACACCGAACCTAGACAAACTTGCAAGCGAAGGTATGCTTTTTACTGACTATTACGCTGAAGCAAGCTGCACAGCAGGCCGCGCAAACTTTATTACTGGCCAGCTGCCAATTAGAACAGGCCTTACAACAGTGGGCCAAGCAGGAGCCGACGTCGGCATTCCCGATAAAGCATGCACAATGGCAACAGCTTTAAAAGCTTTAGGATATGCTACAGGGCAGTTTGGGAAAAACCACCTTGGCGATCTTAACAAATACCTACCCACAGTACATGGCTTTGATGAATATTTTGGCTACCTATACCACCTAGACGCTATGTCAGATCCATACTGGTTTGACTATCCACAGGAATGGATTGACACAACAGGCCCAAGAAACCTCGTACACTCATGGGCCCAAGTGCAAGATGACCCTACAGTACAGCCTCGCTGGGGAAAAATAGGTAAACAGAAGATTGTAGACGAAGGACCACTTGCCCCCTTTCCAGATATGAAAGATCAGCAAAACTGGCAAGTAGGGCGCAAGGCAAAGTATGATATGCAGACTTTTGATGAAGTACTTGTTAAAAGCTCAACTGCCTTTATGGATAAGGCAAAAAGTGATGGCAAGCCCTTCTTTATCTGGCACAATACAACGCGCATGCACGTATTTAGCTACCTCTCGCCTAAATACCAGGCCATGATGAACGCCAAAAACAACTACAACGTTGAAGAGGCAGGCATGGCACAGCTTGATGACTGTGTAGGCATGCTTTTAAAGCACCTTGAAGATATTGGCGAAAAAGAAAATACCATCGTCATCTTTACAACAGACAATGGGGCAGAGGTATTTACCTGGCCAGATGGCGGCATGACACCTTTTAAAGCCACAAAGGGAACAGTCTTTGAAGGCGGCTTTCGCGTACCCTGCATCATCCGCTGGCCTGGGCATGTTGTGCCTGGCACTGTAGAAAACGGCATCTTTTCAGGACTTGACTGGTTCCCCACACTCGTCGCTGCTGCCGGCAATCCAAATATCACAAATGACCTCTTAAAGGGCGTACAGGTAGGTGAAAGAAGCTATAAAAACCACCTTGACGGCTACAACCAGCTTGATCTACTACATGGCAAAGGCCCCTCAAAGCGCCATGAAGTCTTTTATTTTGGTGGTCCCCATCTTGGAGCACTTAGAATTGATGACTTTAAGTTTCAGTTCTTCCAGCAACCTCTCGGCTGGCCGGGTGAAAAGGTAATAACAGATATGCCTACCATCGTAAACCTACGCCAAGACCCTTTTGAAAGAACGCCCTCTATACGAGGCCAAAGCCTTAACGACATGGGTGGAGGCTACATGAACGACTTTTACGCCCGAGAATTCTGGCGCTTCGTCATGGTCCAAAAAGAGGTGGCGAAACTTGCTCAAACGGCAATAGAGTACCCGCCGATGCAGGCATCAGCCTCTTTTAACCTCTCAGCAATAAAGGCTAAAGTCGAAGATGTTTTAAAAGAATCTGAAGGGCAGTAAAAAAACCTAAGGGAGAGAATAAGAACCACCTACTTCGATTGGGGTTCTTATTCTGTCTCCTTTGGTCCTTTTTAACCCTTAGCGACATACTCCCGCAATTCTTCCCGTGCACATTCTTTATAGTCTACGCCTTGGCAAATCTCTTTAAAGGGGCATCGGGTGCAATTTGCTCTATCTATCGTGTAGGGAAATAATTGAGGGTCTTGGTTGCTATGTAAGACTGCAAGACTGTCGCAGCTCTTTACGATGTCCTCTTCTAAAGCTGCTAGTTTCGCCGGATCAAGCGGAGTGTCCGTCCGGGCGCCTATTTTGGTGTAGCTATTTTGGGCAAGGTAGAAGGGGCTTAGAATGATTTTATCTATTGGCGTATGCCAAACCTTGTTTGCAAAGAGGGCATATAGATAAAGCTGCTCTACCGTCTTTTCGCTTTCGCCACCAGTCTTCCAGTCAAAGAGTATGGCAATATCCTGCCACATCAAAGCAAAGTCTATGACCACAATAATCTTGTACTTACTTTCAAGCTGAAAGAAGGCTAGCTCTTCTATACTTAGCCAGCGGGCATCATTATGAAAAGCCAAACTTTGAATAACGGGAGAGTTGTACCAATTTGTTAGGCAAGATGCGACCTTCTTTTCAGCTTCTATAAGCACATCTTGAGATAGAGGCTCTTTATAGTAGTCTTCAAAGAGGTTTTTATGCTTTTTTGGAGAGGCTCGCCATTTTTCTGCTTTAGATTCTTCTAAGCCTCGGTTAAAGGCAATTTTGGCGTGGTCCAAAAGAGCCTCAAGCAAAAAGGGCTTTTTCGTCTTTAAAAAATGCTCTATTGTTTCATGGACAGTAGAGCCCACAAAGGTAGCCATGTACTGCATCTGCTTTAGCGCATAAAGATACGCTGCTAATGGGTCGATTGCTTTCCGCTTATCCCATGGAGTCTTTGGCCAACCTTCCCAAGAGCCATAATAGGTATACCAGTACCTCTTTGGGCACTCTTTAAACAGGTTTTGCCGGGAAAAGCTCCAGCTAAATTCATTTTGTAGTTCCGCCATAAACTCGGGCTTTGCAATATTTCTTAAAACTAGGTACAATTAATGCTAATTCTAGATAAGGATCCTACATGTTATCATTTCTTAAAAGACTTTTCGGCACAGCACAGCAAAGAACACTTTCTCGCTATGACAAAATCGTGGCCCAGATTAATGCCTACGAAGAGAAGCTACAGCCTTTAACAGACGATGAAATTCGCAATAAAACTCATGAATTTAAAGAGCGCATCAAAAAAGGCGAATCGCTCGACTCTATTTTACCAGAAGCCTATGCCGTTGTAAAAAACGTCTGCCGCCGCCTTGTCGGACAAGAAGTTCACGTATCAGGCTATAACCAAAAGTGGGACATGGTTCCCTACGATGTGCAGATGAAAGGTGCAATTGGCCTTCACCAAGGCTTTATTGCTGAAATGGGAACGGGCGAAGGAAAAACCCTTACAGCCTCTATGCCACTCTACCTAAATGCCCTTACAGGAAAACCTGTACACATTGTCACTGTTAACGACTACCTCGCCTTTCGCGACTGCGAGTGGGTGGGATCGATCTTCCGCTGGCTTGGCCTTACAACAGCCGTAATCACGCAAGATCTCCCCTATGAAGAACGTAAAGCTTTTTATGAGTGCGATATCGTCTACGGAACCGCCTCTGAGTTTGGTTTTGACTACCTTCGCGACAACTCCCTCTCCATGAAAAAAGATGAGCTTGTTCAGCGCGGTCACTACTATGCCCTTATTGACGAAGTAGACTCTATCTTAATTGACGAAGCAAGAACTCCTCTTATTATCTCTGGCCCATCAAGTGCCAGCCGCCAGCTTTACGATGTTCTTAAAGACTCCGTCTCCACACTCGTACAGCGCCAAAGAGACCTCTGCAACAGGCTTGCAACAGAAGCCAAAAAGAAGCTCGACAAGAATGCCGGCAATGAAGACTTTGATGAAAAAAGCCTCACAGATGAAGAAAAAAATGCCCTCAAAACCATGTGGCTTGTAGGCAAGGGCATGCCAAGGCACAAAATTCTAAAGCGCCTTCGCGAAAATCCCGCTATGCGCCATGCTATTGACAAATGGGACCTCTACTTTTATGGCGAACAGAATAAAGATGAGCGCGCAAAATTTTTAGCAGACCTTTATATCAACGTCGATGAAAAGGGCAATGAATACGAACTTACTGACAAGGGCATCAACGCCTGGCAGGAATGTGGCGGAAAAGATGACGACTTTGTGATGCTTGATCTTGGCCATGAGTTTTTGAAAGTCGACCAAGACCACAGCCTCTCTGATGAAGAAAAGCTCAAGAAAAAGCTCGAAATTCAAGAGGAAGATTCCCTCCGTAAAGAGCGCTCTCATAACTTAAGGCAGCTTCTACGCGCACACCTTTTGATGGAAGAAGATGTAGACTACATCGTACAAGAAGATAAAATCATCATCATCGATGAAAACACAGGCCGTCCACAGCCAGGAAGAAGGTTCTCAGATGGTCTTCACCAGGCAATTGAAGCAAAAGAGGGCGTGTCGATCCAAAAAGAGACTCAAACGTTTGCTACCATCACATTGCAAAACTACTTCCGCATGTACGAAAAACTTGCTGGCATGACAGGTACTGCCATTACAGAAGCGCACGAGCTTAAAGAGATCTACAAGATCGACGTTCTTCAGATACCTACAAATAAGCCCTGCATCCGCAGCGACGCTAACGATGAGATGTACATGACAGAGCGCGAAAAGTATAACGCTATACTTAAAGAAGTTCGCGACATACATGGACAAGGAAGGCCGATACTACTGGGAACAGAGTCTGTAGAAGTCTCTGAAAAGCTTTCACGTATATTAAAGATTAACCACCTTGACCACACCGTTCTAAACGCTAAAAACCACGCAAAAGAGGCTGAAATTATTGCTCAAGCGGGTCAAAATGGCGCCATTACCATTGCCACAAACATGGCAGGTCGCGGAACGGACATTAAGCTAGGTGAAGGCGTAGCACAGTCTGGAGGCCTACACGTTATAGGCTCAACGCGTCACCAGTCGCGCCGTATTGACCGCCAGCTTCGCGGCCGTAGCGCACGTCAGGGCGATCCAGGATCATCAAAGTTCTTTATTTCCCTTGAAGATCCCCTTATGCGCCTTTTTGCATCACCATCACTTACAGCTCTTTTAACAAAGTTCAGACCACCAGAAGGCGAGCCAATATCCGCCCCTATCCTCAACAGGTCTATAGAAACAGCCCAAAAACGAATAGAGGGCAGAAACTACACAATACGTAAGCACACGCTTGAGTATGATGATGTGATGAATAAGCAGCGTCAGGAAATCTACTCTTTTAGAAGCGATATTCTACACACTGAAGATAGCTTTACCCTTGCAAAAGAGATGCTTTCTAGCCTATTAACAATGGGCGCCGAAATATTCTTTTCAAACCGCTCTCGCGATGGTGGCTGGAACCCAGAAGGCTATCGCCAGTGGCTCTCAGAACACATTCCAGTCTCGTTCGAACCAGGATTTTTTGATGATGATCGCGCGGACGTAGATGAGCTTATAAAGAGAGCGGAAGATAAAGTACTTGCCGCCTTTACACAAAAAATCGAGCAAGAAAAGCAAAAGGCCTTAAAAGTTATCCAGCACCCAGACTTTGATGCCCAGAATGTGCTCTACGGTGCTATTCGCAACATCATGGTTCGCACAATCGATAACCTCTGGCAAGAACACCTTCTTGCTATGGACCACCTTCGCTCCGACGTGTCGCTTCGCGCTGTCGGCCAGAAAGATCCCCTCATGGAATTTAAACATGAAGCCTTTATTCTCTTTGAACGCTTTTCACTTGCTGTCAAAGAGCAAATGGCTAAGCAGCTGTTTAAGTTTGAGATGTTCCCAAGCCACATCTTCCATAACCGACAAATGCCACTAGAGCTCCATCTAGAAACCGACCGCTCACTCGTTGCTGGCTTAGATGAAGAAGAGGAAGAAGAAGAATATGATGATGAAAATCAAGCATCAAGTGAAGTAGAATTACCTGTCCGTCCCATAGTTGTAGGCCCTAAAGTTGGCCGCAATGACGACTGCCCATGCGGCAGCGGCAAAAAATACAAAAAGTGCTGCGGGGCGACTAAAGATGAACTTGCTGTGAGTTAAAAGGTACAGTAGCTACTCACAGCTATATCTCTACTATGTAGGCGGTAGGTTATTACTCTATTAACCAGGAGTGACTTGCATGACTGTAGCACCAGTAGGGGTAAGAAGCTTGAGCGAAGCCCTTAGCGCGCTCGAGCTAAAAGATCATTCTGTTAGATATAGGCCTGACTTACGGCAGGATTTTAAAAGGACGGTAGCTGAATCTTACGAAAGTGTGGTAAAAAGAGCCCACGCTGCTTTAGCTCCCCTTTTTTCCTGCCATCAAGACCTTTTAGGCGAAATTGCCACTTTCCAAGATCGCTATTATTTCGAAATCAAAACGATATCCTCATCTTCTTGGAAGGCCCTTGTAGCCACACAAGGAGACAAAATGGCACCCCTTGACCATTTTCGCAATGAGGCCAATACCTTTGTTAACAACATAACCTACACCCTTGCAAGTGAACTGGGTTTAGCATCTGCAAAATTTACTTCGTGGGGCACTGTTGGATATGCGTCAGATGTTGACTTCACAATATCAATGGAACGCCCCATCATTGAAGATGCTGTCCTCTATAAAACCCTGCGAGACCTTGTGCACACCTATATTTTTGGCGACACATCGAGTAAGCAATTTGACACTGAAACATGCACCCCACACAGTGCTGAATATAACATTTTAGCCTGCCTTCACTCAAACGAGGCTAAGCGCTACTTTCACACAGGAGAAACGTTAAGTGTATTTTTGCAGCGTCTATTATCCTTAAGGGATTTTCCTGATGCGTATACAAAAAGCAAAGAGCGCGATCTTAATAGCATTCAGGACCCAGAAGAAAAATTGGCGCTGACAAAGCTTACAGAACAAGCTGAAGCAATTTTTGCTTTATGCAGAAATCAGGATGCTATCCCCTTACGTCTACGAATAGGCGCCTGGGGGGCAAAAGTGCAGCAAGAAATTACATCGGAATATATGAAGCTCAATAGGGATGGTATTGAATTTGATAGGCGTGCTGATTCAGAAAAGGAGCTCGATAGCCTTCACCTTGAGCTCCAGATGTGTCTCATACTCTTAGCTCTCTTACATGATGAGGGAACAATATCAAGTGCTGAAGGGCGGGTAACGCTCTTAGAACGCGGAGGCCAAATTAATATTCGAGTTATTAAAGAGCGCGCGAATTCCATCGATTCTCTCTATCAAGGCGATACTGCCCTGCGTAAGGAACTCGAACAGAAAGATCCTCGCTTTGCCCGCAAGGTAAGCGACCCCTTGGTATATTCAGCAAGATCATCACGGGAGCTTGTTACTCTCTACC
>JAYRNE010000291.1:0-19701 GCA_041912355.1 Chlamydiales bacterium | reverse complement strand
GGGTTGGGGGCGCCCAACTCTATATAACTGTTGTGCCCTTTTTTTTTTTTAAAAAACAACCGGGCGCCTGCGCAACCCCCTCACCCAATTTGGGCCCGAACACCAAAACCCCCCCAACAATCTTAAAAAAAACGCGACCGTATGCACCTAAAGCTATGCTCTAAAAGCTCATAGGGACTCCTGCAGGAACTAACTGGCAGCAAATAGCCTTGATAGTCAGTGTCTTCAAGCCTTGGAAGCAGCATGTGGTGAAAGCCTGCAAGAAAAAGGTCTTTAAGATGCGACATCACATCATTTGCTTTGGCATTTTGCACACTAGCTAAAAGCGAAGGTTCCGCGCTAACAGGATATTCTTTGAGTTTTGCTACCGACTGCGCTAGAAAGTGCCAGAAAGGCAAAATTTCTAGCATGTTGCCCCGCCTTACAACCTCGGGCCACTCTTGAGACTTGTCGACGCCAAGAAAAAGGCGCTCGCGATCTTTAAACGAGATTGTAGACTCTGGAGGCGACATTGTGTAATAGGTAGCGCTATCCGAGCGTTTGGCATATTCCATCTCGATTTCTTTTTTAGATTCTATTCTCCAAGAGAGGGCATCAAGTGCCTGTATAGAGTAGCGAATAAAGCCAGAGGGCGAAAAGCCCGATACGATAACAGATCCACGCTCAAGATCCTGCTTTACACAAAACTGCTTAAGTGGCCCCAAATTCGGAAAGCGAACCGCCCCTGCAATTTTGCCGGAATAATCAAAAACACATACAAGAGCAGGAAATACCTGGCACGATAATAATGAGCCTGGCAGCAAACACCACGTCCCTGGCGTATGGCTAAAGGGCAAAAAGCGAAATGAAGATGAAAGTGGCATTAGCTAGACTACTTTACCAATAAGGCCTGATGGGGTGTTTTCAAGAAGATGGACATTAATAAGTTCATTGGGCTTCAGATTAGCCTTTGGAACGAGGACAGATAAGAAGTTTGCAGTATGTCCTGCTATGTACTCCCCCTCTTGCTGGCTTTCAGTAAGCACTTCTATAGTCCTTCCTACATAGCCTTGTCGAAGATCAAAGGCTATCTGTTCTGAAAGGGCAAGAACCTGAGCTTTTCGGGTCTGAATAACGTCCTGAGGCACCTTATTGGGATATAAAGCAGCGCGCGTTCTTGGCCGTTCGCTATAAGGGAACATGTGCACTTTAGCAAAGCGCACCTCTTTCATAACTTCAAGGGTCTCGTTAAAATCAGCATCCGTTTCTCCAGGAAAGCCTACAATGATATCTGTTGTAAAGGTAAAGTCAGGGTCGTGCTCGAGAAGTCGTCGCACAGTATCAAAGAACACCTGGCGCGTGTACTTGCGGTTCATTCGCTTGAGAATAACATTAGAGCCTGCCTGCAGCACAATATGCATGCTATGGCAGGTGTTTTTGCCATACATAACAGCATTAAGAAGGTCATCATCTACTTCATCAGGGTCTATCGAGCTTATTCGAAGGCGTTTTAGACCTGGGATGCTATCAACAGCCCGAACAAGTTCTGCAAGGCGAACTGGAGGTTCTACCGCTCCATCAAAGTCGCCAACATTAATGCCAGTGATCACTACCTCTTTATAGCCTGAAGCTACAAGGCCCTCTACCTCTTTGATGATATCGCCTACAGGCCGAGAGCGAGAGCGCCCACGCACATAGGGAATAACGCAATAGGTGCAAAAGGAGTTACAGCCATCTTGCACCTTCACAAAGGCACGGGTGTGAGCGTCAAAGTGCTTTATGGCAAACTCTGGCACATCTGCCTCTGGCAGCATGATGTTCACGAGCTTTTCTTTATCTTTATTGGAAACGACCTGGCTAACGCCAGTAATATTTATTAAAGAGTCTGGATTCCCCTCTGCCAAGCAGCCAGTTACAACTACTTTAGCATCAGGATTTTGCTTAATAAGTGAGCGAACAAGATGACGCGAATGGCTATCTGCGCTTTCTGTGACAGTACAGGTATTGACAATGCAGACATCTGCCACCTCATCCCCTTCAGCCTGTGTATACCCCAAAGCTTCCAGCTGATCGCGAAAGGCCTGCGCTTCGTACTGATTGGTGCGACAGCCTAATGCGGCTACAGTAAATTTCTTTTTTTCTTTAATTTCTATTTCCATAGGGAGCTATTTTACTATAACTTCTGTTTTCTAAAAAGGAGATAAACTTCGCCCTCCTTTAAAGCCCTTTTAGCCCCTTACCCTTTTGATTTGACAAAATATTTGATAGACTGCTATGGCTAAGAAAAAGAGGAGATTTTATTTATGCCAAAAACAAATAATGGTCCAAAACTTAGCGCTCAAGAAGAGAAAACTGTAAACGACGCTATGCAGCAGTTTCAAAAGTCCTATAATAACGGCTATCACATTCTCCTTGAGGAACTTAAGAAATCTAAGAACAAAGACGTTGATGTTTATAAGGCAAAAATTGATGGATTGAAGATGCTCGACAACCCAGAAGCATTAAAGGAATTTCTTGCTGATGGAAAGTCTATATCTGACGTTCTTGGCTTTTCAACAGATGCCATTGACAATTTTTACTCAGCGGCCCATCAAATGATGGCACAAAAGCGCTATAAAGAAGCAAAAGACGCATTCTTCTTCTTAGTAACCATAGCCCCTCAGGTAAGTGAATGCTGGCTTGGCCTTGGCCTTGCTTATGGTCAGTGTAAAGAAACAGAGGGCGCTATACAGTCATTCTTACGCGCGATCGCTCTTAGCCCCCATAGAGCAGATGGCTACATAGCCTTTGCACGCCTCTTTACAGCGATAGATGATATCCCACGTGCAGAAAAAGTGTGTGAAATCGGCATGAGCTTTGTTAAAGAACACGAAAAGCAACCTTGGGCCCAAGAGCTTGCAAAAGCCCTAAAGAGCGCAAAGACCGAAATTACTAAAACCTCAAAATAGTAAGGAAAGCTTTTTGGAGTGCGGTGCAGTAATGCACCGCTTTTAATTTTTGCGAAGTCTGTTACCCCCATGAACCTCAAAGCACCACAAACACGCTTACTGCTGCACGCTCGTCCTGCAAAAGTGCGTGCATAAATCCAAAGCGGTGCATTACTGCACCGCACTCCAAAATCACACTTGGTATTTTGTGAAGCGGAAGCTTATTTGACTAGGCACCTCTACATCCACAACCACATCGTTCTCTTCGTATTCTTGCGTAAAGATTTTGCCTTCACGAAGGGCTTCTGCTAAGACGTGATAGTCGCTTTGAGGAATACGAAGGTGCATACGCTTACGTCTATCTTTTAAGCGCGCTACTATTTCTTCCTGAAGGGCATCTAGCCCCTCCCCAGTAGCAGCAGAAATTACCATGGGTCGAGAAAATTTTAGCTTTAAGCGCATGAACATCCCTCTTGCCCCAGGGTCTTCTTCCATCTTATCAGCTTTATTCAGAACGACAAGCATGGGAGTATCATGGGCATCAAGCTCCTTAAGCACCTTTAAGGTAGCATCTGCCTGCTCAAGGGCCATAGGATGCGTGGCATCAATAACATGGAGTATAAGGTCAGCATGTACTGCCTCTTCAAGCGTACTTCTAAAGGCAGCAACTAAAAGGTGGGGCAGCTTGCGAATAAAGCCTACAGTGTCAATAAAGAGGACTTCTTGGTTATTAGGAAGCACATGCTTTCTTGTTGTAGTATCTAAAGTTGCAAAAAGCTTGTCTTCAACATAAACATCGGCCTTTGTGAGCGCGTTCATAAGGGTAGACTTTCCGGCGTTTGTATAGCCTACAATAGCAATTACGGGAATGCTTGTTCGCTCACGTAACGCGCGCTGAGTGTCTCTATACTCTTTAATTTCCGCAATTTCCTTTTGAAGACGCTCCATCCGCCGTCTAAGAATGCGCTTATCAATTTCAAGCTGCTTTTCGCCCTCACCTTTTTGATAGCCGCCGCCGCCAGCACCGCCACCACCACCATGTTGACGCGAAAGGTGGGTCCACATGCGCTTTAGGCGCGGAATTAAGTAGCGCACTTCAGCAAGTTCTATTTGCAGTTTCGCTTCACGTGATTTTGCACGCATAGCAAAGACGCCCAAAATTACTTCTGTGCGGTCAATAACAGGAATACCAAAAAGACGCTCAAGGTTTCTCTGCTGTGCAGGTGATATATCGTCGTCAAAGATCACAAGGTTTGCTTCATGTCGCTTTACATAAGCTGTAAGCTCTGCAACCTTACCTGGGCCTAAAAACGTTGAAGCAGCAATCGAGCGAACAACATATACCTGATCGCCGATTACAGGAATCCCTTGAGTTTCCGCTAAAAGCTTTAGCTCCTCTAGATGTTCCTGCACAATATCCCTATCGCCGGAAGTTTTTGTGACACCGACAACTACTGCCTTAGTATCTGCTTTCCAGTCAAAACGAAGAGGTTCATATTCAAGTAGTTCAGTCATACATTTTATATCTCAAAGGTAAGTTCAAGGCCATCATAGGCTGGATGAACATTAGGGGGCAAAAGGCTTTCTATATGTTTGTGCTCTATCTCATGAGCCATGTGTATGAGGTAGGTTTTTTCTGGGGCCACTTTTTTGGCAAAGTCTAGGGCATCATCTACAGAAAACTGCAGCTGAGAACTCGTGTGGCGAAGCGCCGATATAATAAGGGTCTTTATGCCTTTTAAATCGCTAAATATTGTGTCTGGGTAGCTCTTGATGTCAGTAACATAGGCTAGATCGCCTAAGCGATAGCCAGTTACTTCCATGTGGGGTTGTGCGTAAGTAAAGTAGCGAATGGGAAGGTCACAAAAGGTAGTTTCGCCTCGTAGGCCATCTAAAAGCTGAAAGTCAAACTTAGCAGGAATCGTCCTATCTGCAGTATGCTCTTCGAAGAAATAATAAAACAGCTTCTTGATATGAACAAGACTTATGGGCGTTAGAAGGCATTTAATAGGCTTGTTTTGTACGCGGCTAAAGACACGCAGCTCTTCAAGACCCCCAATATGGTCATAATGGGTGTGGGTAAGCATCAAAGCATCCACATGCTTTATTCCAAATGTAAGCACCTGCTGGCGAATATCAGGCCCAGCGTCTATAAGAATATTTCGCCCCTCATAATGCACGAGCGCTGATGCGCGGCTACGCTTATTTTTAGGATCCTTAGAATGGCAGACTTCGCAAGGGCATCCTACAACTGGTATGCCGCTCGATGCCCCTGTACCTAAAAGTAATAATGATCCGATTGCCATATTAGAAAACATCCCGTATCGACCAAATCCCGAGCTTGGGCTCGAGTGAAAGCACATATGGCTATTCAAAGTCCAATCAAGTATACTACTTTTGGAATTATTATGAAAATTGCAGTAATTGGGGCAGGCTTTTGTGGCCTTGCCTGTGCCTGGCATTTAGCAAATGGCCTCAAAGCACAAGTCACACTTTACGATAAGCAGCATATTGGCGCAGGAGCCTCCGGCCTTACAGCAGGGCTTCTTCACCCCTACGCAGGCCCAAAAGCATCCCTTAGCTTTCAGGCACATGAGGCTATGCAAGAGACAATGAAGCTTCTTGAGGTAGCAGGCTCCCCCTACTCAAATGGCATCTTGCGTCCACAAATTCCCGGCATGGATTTTTCTTCTGCCAAAAACTATTCTGATGTTGAGTGGTGGGAGCCTGATGTATGCAGGCAGCATGTTCCAGAACTCCTTGCACTACCAGGACTTTTTATCCGTTCAGGAATTACCGTAAACTGTCCAGCCTACTTAAAAGGGTTATGGGAAGCCTGCAGGCGCTTAGGAGTCAGCTTTGAACAGGCAAATATAACAACACCGAGTGATCTATCAGGCTTTGACTACATTATCTTTACAGTGGGAGCTCACCTTCACACTTTGCGCGATGTTGCACACCCGCCTGTGAGCCTTATAAAAGGCCAAACGCTAGAACTTGAATGGCAAAAAGAGACTCCCCTTCCCTTTGCGATAAATGCTGGCGTGCAGTTTTCGCAAATTTCCCCAGATGCTGTATGGGCAGGAGCTACCTATGAGCGGCGCTTTGCAACAGAAGCCCCAACAGATGATGCAGCAACAGAAATCCGAGCGAAAATTGCCCAGTTTGCCCCAACATTTTCACACCTACCATTAAAACGCATATGGACACAGGTACGAGCCGCTACAAATGACAAGCGGCCCTTTATCACCCACACGCCGCCCAATGTCTACACTATAGGCGGCATGGGCTCAAAAGGTCTTCTCTACCACGCCTGGATGGCAAAAAGGCTATGTTTCGAGCTTATGCACTAAAACATGTGTCTCAGCTGCCATGTTAAAGAAAAAGACAACGCTCGGAGAAAGAAGCACAGCATAGGGCAGCATAATCATAAGCCACTGAACAACTACCTGAAGGTGATTCGTGCCCGTGACAAAGCCGTGAGTTGTCATTGATGCAGCGATACTTAAAAGAAGCGCTGATAAGAGTAGCGGAAAAAGGCCGACAAGCAAGAGTACTGCCCTAATAAAAAAATGCGAAAGGTACATTTTAGATTCTTGCGTTATTTGCGTTGCCTCCTGAAAGGACTTTAGGGCAAAGTTTGGCGTCATTACATAGAGTATATACACGCTGAATACGCATAGCAATAGGGCTAAAAGATGCAAAAGAAAGGGCCCTGTTGAAAGAATAGAGGCAAAAAAATCACCTAGCATCGGTATTTCTCGGACGAGATAAAAAAGGCCAAGGCATGCCCACACCGATAAAAAGAGCAGCACGACAGGCATAAAGACGTAAGCAGAGCTTAACGCTGCATGCCATGAGCGCATAAAAAGCTGGCTAAAGCTATTTTCATTCTGCACAATCTCATCGTGATAGCTACGAATAAGGACAACGCCAAGCCCCATCAAAAGCCCACCTGACAAAAAGAGCGGCAAGAATGTTAAGCTAAAGGCCACCCACGCCCCAGAAAAAAGGCCTACACTTTGAGCAAAGACCACAAGAAGCCCGCAAAGAACGATAACAAGTGAAGTGACTGCAAGTTTTGTTTTACGTAAAGAATGCTCTGCGGCTCGTGAGCACATACTCTGAATTTCTGCAAAGTCCATGGCAATAACCCTTTTTTTTGGTGAGAGTATGATGGCAGAAATTGGGTATTTGGTAAAGAAGGGAGGCAAAGGGAGTTTAAAGGGGTATAAGGGACTTTTTGTTCGGCTGCACGCATGCAAACCTTCGGGCACGGGCTCGGGCACGAGTGCATGAACACAAACAAGGCAAACTCTGGCGTTGCCCAATAAAACTTTTTTGCACTCGAGACCGTGTGGTTTACAGTGTGAACAGGCTAATAAAAAGCCTCTTATCACCCCTTCTGAAGCTTTTAGCCCGACATTTCCTCATCATCCGAGCCAGCATAAAGGTATTTTGGGCGGATAATTGGCGTGCCCTTGCCGCCGCGGGCTTCTAGGCGCTCGTAGACTATTTGACGCGCAATGCCGACAATGCGGGACATACCAAAGAGTACAGCGATGTAGTCTGGATAGGTAAAGCCGGCTGCCATTAAGACTACGCCAGAAATAGCATCCACATTAGGATAGGGGTTTGTAATTTTGGGATTTTCTTTTAAAACCTTAGGACCCACTTCACGTAGATATAGGGCAATCTTTACAAGATCATCTTGACTATAGTGCTTTTGGGCAACATCATAAAATATAGTCGCTCTTGGATCTTCTACGCGAAGTACCGCATGACCAAAGCCAAAGATAAGCTCATTCTTAGCTAGTTTTCCACGAAGAAGCCCCTCTATTTGGGCTACTACTGCATGATCTCCCACCTCTTTAAGAATCTCTTCAACAAATTCAAGACAGTCCTGATTTGCTTTTCCATGCCGAGGCCCACCAAGAGCACACATTGCAGATGCCATTGAGCCATACATACCCTGAAGCCCCGATGCGACAGCCTTCCCAACAAAGGTAGAGAGGTTACCTCCACCGTGATCGTAGTGCAGGATGTTAAATAGCTTCATCACCTGGATAAGCTCTTGCTCGCGTTTATGAGGAACATGAAGCATAAAAACAAAATTTTCCATATAGCCAAGTTCTGGCTTTGAGAGATGCTCACCTTTCCATCCGGCGTGGTGGTTGATAACGCAAGCTACAATTTCTGGAATGCGTGCAATAAGGTTAAGGCAGTCTTCATGATAGTCATCGGTACCTTCAAGCATGCCAGCAAGAAGCAGGGCGCTTGCCAAAAGCTTCATAGTCTGCCCTTCTCGGGGCAGCTTCTGGATAGCATCTATAAGCTTTTTTGAGATATGCGCGCGAGATGCAAGCTCCTCTTTAAACTTTATAAGTTCGCTAGATGTTGGCTCATTGCCATAGTAAAGCAGGTAAATAACCTCTTCAGGTTCTTTAAAGGCAAGGTCGCGTATAGCGCGGCCTCGATAGAAAAGCCCTTTTGTAGGATGCACAGCAGATGTTGTGCAGTAGCCCACAGGATACCCCCTCATGCCGGTTTCTAGGTTGTCTTTTGTAATTGTAAAGAGCACGTCTTCCATATCATTCCTTTAGAGATAATTAGCTACGAGGTCTCGTTCTTCTATTAGTTCCTTCATAGAGGCTCGAATTCTTTCTTCTAAAAAGCTGTTCCAGTCTACATTATCAACAATCTTACACTCCCCCTTAGAACTCGTTACACAAGGAAAAGAAAAGACAAGGTCTTTGTCGATGCCGTAGCTGTTACCTTCTGTATGAACCGCTGTAGAATACCATGTACCATCATCTGTTTTTTCTATCCAGGCTTTCATTGCATCAATAGCACTTGAAGCTGCAGATGCTGCAGATGACTTGCCCCGGGCCGCAATAATTTCAGCCCCTCGCTTTTGCACAAGAGGGATAAACTGATTTTCTAGCCACGAGTGATCTGAAATCACTTCCGTAACAGGTTTCTTATCGATTGTAGCGTGAAAAAAATCGGGCACCTGGGTGGTAGAGTGATTGCCCCAAATTGTCATCTTATGAACTGATGAAACTGGTTTATTTGCTTTTAGGGCAAGAAGGCCAGAGGCCCTATTCTGATCTAGGCGCATCATAGCCTGAAACTGGCTTGGGTGTAGCTTTGGCGCATTATGCATAGCAATAAGGCAGTTTGTGTTGCAGGGGTTTCCTACAACAAGGGTACGGACATCCCTTGCTGCAACGTCATTTAAGGCCTTTCCCTGACTCACAAAAATTTTGCCGTTATCCGAAAGAAGGTCTTTACGCTCCATACCAGGACCTCGCGGCTTTGCCCCGACTAAGAAGGCATACTGCACTCCTTCAAAGACTTTATGAGGATCATCCCCAATAACGACATCAGAAAGCAGCCTAAAGGCACAGTCTTCAAGCTCCATCTTCACCCCACGAAGCGCCTGCAACACTTCTGGCACCTCTAATATATGTAATGAAATGGGCTGATTCTTGCCAAAAAGATCACCGTTTGCCAAGCGAAAAAGAAGGCTGTAAGCGATCTGCCCAGCACCCCCTGTGACTGCTACTTTAATTGGAGCCATAGTACACCTTTAGTAAAAATCAGCATCTTACGGATAGGGCAATTATTTGGCGAGAAAAAGGACATACGCAATTTATCGCTCGCACTCCCTTTTTTCTCTTGCTAAAAAATTCGTTTATGGATCATAGAACAAATTTATGTGATTATTTCGGAGAAAAAACCCTATGAAGCAATTTGCCTTTATGGTTCTTAGCGTATGCGTAGCACTAGTTGGTGCTACAGTTTTGTCAAGTGCACAGAGTGATTCTTCTAATTATCCTGTGATGTCATCACCAGAGCTTACTACGTTTCAAGGGCTCATCGAAACAGCAAATCTTGTGCAGTTTTTTGAGGGCACTGGCCCATTTACTGCTTTTGCCCCATCAAATAGCGCCTTTCAAAAGCTTAACCCAAAAACTTTAGATACGCTAAAAGACCCTAAACACAGAGACCAACTTATCGACCTTATCAACTACCACATTATCCTTGGTAAGTATCCTGCTGCGAACCTAAAACCCGGAAAAGTCCGCACTTTAGAAGGTAAAGAGATAACAATCCGCAAAGAGAATGACAAAATTTTTGTAAATAACGCCGAAGTAATAAAGGCCGACATGGCAGGCCCTAATGGCGTTGCACACATTATAGACACCGTACTCATACCATAATCACTAGGATCATCGTAAATATCTGTTTACATGAATTTCCAATCTTATTTATAGAGCTATCATAGACCCAAAACTTAAAATATGGAGGTTATTATGGGCGTTGTTAGAATGTTGGCAATGATTTTTCTTGCCGTCTACCTAATCATTTCAGGCGTTACAGCATTTGGCGGTATCACTCTTCCGATGTATGTAGAGCATGCAACTCAATTATGCGCAGTAGTTTCTGGTATTCTTATTCTGGTATCTGCTGGCTCCTGCTGCCACAACCACTGCCACTGCCACTCATGTGACCGTGAAGGACAAAACAAGCATTAATTCGCTTTTTTAAGCGTTCTGGACAACCCAGAACGCTTCATCACTTTAGACATTTAAGCCGAAGTCATTTAGTGTATCGAGCATATAGGCAGAAAATACATTTTTTCTGCTTCGGAGGATTTTGCTGCAAACGACTTTGGCCTAATTGAGAGCGGTGCATTACTGCCCCGCACTCCAGATGCCTTCGGCTAGTTGAGGGATAGGAGGAGGGTCTCGAGGGCGTTTTGCACAGGGCCGGAACGTTCAATAGCAAGCTTAGCGTCCTGGATATTTTTTTGAACACGCAGGAAGGGTGTTTTGCGGCCGTGAGTGAGAGCCTCTTGAAAAATTGATCTGTAGCCTTCGTAATGAAGGGGTAGATTAGCTTCTAGCCGTTCTACATCGCTAAAGAAAGCCTGAATGGCGTATAAGACTTCATTTACCTCCTGTATCCAAGAAACTGAAAGCACTCCCTCTATTTCTTGTTCAATAAGCTGACGCTGGCTAGGTGTACTTTCTTTAAGCTGAGCTGTATAGTGAGAGCGTATTGTTGCCTCTTGGGCCTTACGTTTAGCTTCAAGGTGTTTTTGAAATTCTTTAGCAAGGTTTGCAATTTCATGAAAGGGACGCTTTTTTGCTAGATGTGTAAAGAGCGATGATTCTAGCGACTCCCCTTTTTGCTCAAGTAGCTGGAGGGCCTTTGTTACGGAGCCGTGTGAAAGGGGCGCTATGAGCCTTGCTTCCTCTTCCTCTTTCTTTAACTTATCAACTAAAACCTTTATCACTTCCTCTTCACTTAACGGACAAAAGCGCACCATCTGGCAGCGAGAGACTATGGTTCCAAGAAGGCGCTCAGGGGCATTCGAAACTAAAATAATAAGGGTGTTTTTGGGAGGCTCTTCAAGAGTTTTCAAAAGGGCGTTTGCACTTGTTGGCAGCATGCGCTCAGCATCGTCTATTATAAAGGCTTTTTTGCCACTTGAAAAGGGGGCCATATTCACTTCATCAATAAAACGGCGCATCGCTTGTATGCTGTGCATACCCGTTTTACCTTCAGGGCTAAAGAGGTGTAAGTCAAAAGAAGATTTAACAAAATTCCGAGCAAGACTTTCCGCAAATAATCGCTTTCCCACCCCACCTATTCCACAAAATAGCAAAAGATGCGGCAGCGTCTCATTTTGGCATAAAAGCTCTAGACGCTTTCGAACGGGACTATTGCCTACGATATTTTCAAATAATTCCATTATATACACGTAAAATACTAAGAGGTTGTATTATATATGCAGCTAACCAACATAGGAGGTTCATTATGGAACCAGCAACCGGTCTAAGTCAAGTTAAGGATACAGATTCTGCAAAACAATTACAAGACCCTTCTCAGGGCAATTTCGAACAAGTAGCTCCTCTCGCCTTAAAGGCGCACGAGCTAACAAAGCAAGTGCCACAAGAGTGGCGCGACAGAATTTCTCTCTATTTTCCACTTGTTCCAATTACAAGTTGCATAGGAGCTGCCTCTAATCTTCTCTTTGGTAGCTTTTCAAGCTGTTTTAGCTGGGGTATAGATGCTGTTTCCACAGTTGGTGCAGTAAAGAGTGGAAGAAACTTTGTGAATCTTTCTGACACTGAATGGCAAGATGTAGTAAAAGGCACCTTTGTTCTTCAGACATGTAAATTAGGGTATAACGCTGCTATGCTCGCCTATACACGCGATTTCTCATACCTACTTGGAGCAGGCGTAAACGCACTTATACTTGTAGAAACAGCCAATCGCCTAGATGAGATGGGGATAGACTTCAAAGCTAAAAAATAAGGAGAAATCCTATGTGCAGCGCTCTTGAATCTATAAAAAGGGCCTCAGATAGGTATGTGGATACATGTCGTTACGACATCATTCCTGATGTCGTAAAGGCTATTCACGATTTTGCCCTGTTTACTTTGCGAAATTGTTTTTTTATGGTGCCGCTAGTTGCGTATTGCCTGAATCACAATAAACAGGCAGTGCTTTCTCTAGCAATCGGCACCATTGGATTAATAGATAGGTCCTTTAGAAGCCGAAATTTTCGCGAGTTTGCCTCAGTACTAGTAGGCATACCGGTGGCTGTTCAGCTAGCACTTCAGGTGCTGAGAGTGGTTACTCAATTTAGTAGTATTTATATAGTAAGCATTTTATTGCAGAGTATTTGCTTTGCAAAACTTGCATTAATAGGAAAAGGAGCAAATTACATGACTCGCAGCTTCTCGAATTTTCGCTGAACCACGAGTTTTTAACAGGCTCCAACAAAGGAAGAATTTATGACATGTGCGTTAGCTGGAATCCAGCGTGTAGGACAAACAGTAGGCCAAGGCTGTGCAAATGGTTTAGCGGCCGCTGGTAAAGGTATTGTTAACGGTTATTGCTGGACAGGCAGAAAAGTAGAGCATCTTTGCCATAGTAGACTGCCCGAGACTGCAGCAAAAGTTGTTTCAGCCTTCATCTGGGCTCTCCCCTACATGCTCCTCTTTCTTGCTGTTCCTAGACAACCTACTTTCCTGAACTACCTCACAAGCGGCCTAACAATAGGCATTGTAGGCAACAATACCCTTATAGAAGAAGACCACCGTCAGCATATGGCCCGGGGGTTTCGTAATGCAGCCATAATAAAAGTATGCATAGATTTTGTGAAGATGATACTGACGCGCGATATTACCTGGATCCCCGCCATCGTCTTCAACGCCCAAATGGCTCATATGGCAAACAAATGCACTAACCCTTTACCTCCACCCCCACCAGCACCACAACAAGAACAAAGGCAAGAAGCAGCCGTAGGACAAGAGCCGGAACAGCCTGTAGCGTAACAACTAGCTAAGATTTAGGGAGCAAGATGTACATTAACACCCTGACCTAGGCTACTTGAAATGGTATAGGGTTTTGAAAGCTGCTTGAATGTTACTGGATCATAGACAGACACCTCAATTAAAACGCTTTCGTCCGCGTTAAAGGTATACTTGACGTATTCGTAAGCCGGGCGGCCTGAATGGTCGGTAAAGTGTAAATCCGATGCAACAACCTTCTCTTTAGCCCCTGGCACGATCATCATGGCATTTGGCGTAAAGTAGCCTACAGGCATTGCCTTATTTTGCATACATGCCGCAAGGTCAACTTCAATCATCACCTGATTGCCTGAGCGCATCGCCGATGTAAGCCCTTCGTAAGACTCTACAGGCGCACCCTTACACTTACTGCAAAGCGCCAACACAAAAATCAGACTCGCCAAATATACCTTTACCATAACTTAAACCTCTTTTTTGACGAGATCTTAATGAAGAGGGGCATTAATTGCAATGAAAGGACAAAGGACATAAAGGACAGCAATAACGGTTATTGCTGTCCTTTATGTCCTTTGTCCTTTTGGTCCCTTATGTCCTTTTGGTCCTTTCGTCCTTTTGGTCCCTCGTCCTTCTTTGTATTACCTCATGTGCTATTTTGAAAAGCACATCCGGCTCCAAAGTGCCGTCTAAGGTAATTATCCTGTGAGGGTGGAGCTTCGCAAGCTGCAAAAAGCCTGCGCGCACCTTTTGGTGAAATTCTAAATTTTGGCTTTCTAGGCGATCTACAGACTCATCACCTCGTCGTGTATGGGTGCGACCAAGGCCTATTGTGGGATCGATATCAACATAGAAGGTAAGATCTGGCTCGAAATTTCCAATCGCAAGCTTTGTGCAGTCGGCAACATACTGCATGCCAAGGCCACGCGCCTCCCCTTGGTAGGCAATGCTAGAGTCTGTAAAGCGATCTGAGAGGACTATAGCCCCGCGGTTAAGCGCTGGCTTAATAAGCTCTTCTACGTGTTGGATTCTTGCAGCAAGAAAGAGAAAGAGCTCTGCGTGCGAGCCTACATGGCCTTTATGGTGCAGTATAAGGTTGCGAAGTTCCTCTCCAAAGGCTGTGCCGCCAGGCTCTCGGGTGAATACTACCTCTTGAGCCTCGCGCTGTAAGGCATCGCGCAAACGAGTAGCCAGGGTGCTTTTGCCAGCACCCTCACCGCCTTCAAAGGTCACAAAGAGACCTTTTGTCATTCTTGTGGTCCCTCTTCAACAGCCTCGTCTTCAGCACCTTCTTGCACCTCTTCAAGAACATCGGCGCCATTTTGCGCTACATCCTCATCAGTAGGAGCTTCGTCTTCAAGGCGAGCAATCTTCTGAATAGCTACAAGAGTATCATCTTTTAGGTTTGCAAGGCGTACACCTTGAGTGTTACGGCCCATCACACGCACATCGCCAAGGCGTATACGTATTGTCTGGCCACCTTGTGACACCATGATAAGAGCATCAGAATCGGTAACTCTGAGTGCACCAACAACGTTGCCATTTCGCTCGCTCGTAATGATGGAGCGCACGCCCACGCCACCACGGTGAGACTTACGGAATTCGCCAACTTCAGACTTTTTGCCGAAGCCATTTTCGCAAACTACTAATATAACTTCATGCTCAGTAACAGTCTCACAGCCTACTACGCGGTCATCATCACCACGAAGTGTTACGCCGCGAACACCGCGAGCTGTACGTCCCATTGCACGCACTTCAGTTTCATCAAAGCGAACAGCCATGCCATTCTTCGTAAAGAGCATCACCTCTTGGCCAGCCACCACATGGCGAGCAGCAATAAGCTCATCGCCTTCGTCAATACCGAGGGCTATAATACCCTTGCGACGTGGGTTGCTAAACTCGCTGAGGGCTATCTTCTTGACAACGCCATTCTTCGTTGCAAGGAAGAGGTAAGCATCAGGATGAAACTCTGATACCTGAACAAATGTTGCGATCTTCTCATTAGGCTGCAGATCTTCAAGTAGGTTGATGAGTGGCTTACCTTTAGAGCGACGTCCCGTATCTGGAATCTGCCACACTTTAAGCCAGTAGAGCCTTCCAAGAGAGGTAAAGCAGAGGAGGTAATCGTGGGTTGATGCCACATGAACGCTCTTAATAGCATCATCTTCTTTCTTCATCTCAACGCCAACAATGCCCATGCCGCCACGACGCTGCTCTCTAAAGAGGTTCGGGTTCATGCGCTTGATGTAGTCGTCATTGGAAATTGTGATAACCACGTTTTCATTAGGGATAAGGTCTTCCATATCCATTTCTGCTTCGTGGGCCACAATCTGGGTTTTACGCTCAGATTTATTTGCCCTTTGAATATCGTTAAGCTCTTCCTTAATAAGATCCTTCACCTTCTGCTCTGAGCCTAGTATCTCTTTGTAGTAGCGGATCTTTTCTAAGAGGGCGTTGTATTCATTCGTAATCTTATCGCGCTCAAGGCCTGTAAGCTGATACAAGCGAAGATCTAAGATGGCATTTGCCTGACGCTCAGAAAGTGAGTAGGTCTGCATCAGGCCCGTCTTAGCTTCATCGCGAGATGAGCTTTGGCGGATAAGGCGAACAACCTCTTCGAGGTGATCTAGAGCTATTAAATAGCCAGCAAGAACGTGTGCACGAGCTTCAGCTTGGGCAAGCTCATAGCGCGTACGACGGCGTATTACTTCCATACGGTGCTCAATCCAGCAGCTTATCATCTGCTTGATGTTCATCATACGTGGAAGGCCCTTGTCAAGTGCCAGCATGTTGCAGCCAAAGGTCACTTCAAGGTCTGAGTGCTTATAGAGCTGATTGGTGATGATCTCTGGCATCTCACCCTTTTTAAGCTCTATCACCACGCGTAAGCCGTCGCGGTCAGATTCATCGCGAAGGTCGCTTATACCTGTTATCGTCTTTGTCTGAATGAGCTCAGCGATCTGCTGGATAAGGGTAGATTTATTGATGTTATAGGGAATTTCTGTGATGACAAGACGCTGACGGTCTGTCTGATCAGAATCTTCAGTTAGAACCTGGCCACGAAGGACAAGCTTGCCACGACCTGTATGATAGGCTTCTTTAATACCGCGATAGCCGCAGATGATGCCACCTGTAGGAAAGTCTGGTCCCGGCATCACCTTCATGATGTCGTCGACACTTGTGAGCGGATCATCAAGAAGAAGGAGCGTAGCCTTTATAATCTCGTTGAGGTTGTGTGGAGGAATGTTTGTTGCCATACCCACAGCAATACCTGAAGAGCCATTACAAAGAAGGTTTGGAAACTTTGATGGAAATACTGTTGGCTCTTTCTTTGTTTCGTCGTAGTTAGGTACGTAGTCAACAGTGTCCTTGTCAAGATCGTCCATCAGCTGCATCGCTGATTGGGTAAGGCGCGCTTCCGTATAACGCATAGCAGCTGGTGGGTCACCGTCGATGGAGCCAAAGTTACCCTGGCTATTTACAAGGGTATAGCGCATCGCCCACTCTTGAGCCATACGAACTAGCGTGGGGTAAATCACCATCTCACCGTGTGGGTGGTAGTCACCTGATGTGTCACCACATATCTTTGCACACTTTCTGTGCTTGGCATTAGGGCCAAGGTTTAGCTGCTTCATCGCAAAGAGAATACGCCTTTGCGAAGGTTTTAAGCCGTCGCGAACGTCAGGCAGTGCGCGAGAGATAATAACCGACATAGAATAGCGCAGATAGCTTTCACGAAGCTCTTCTTCCACGCTACGATTTACTACTAATTCGCCTTCAGTATAGGAAGTCATACAACTCTTCTCCGTCAGATGTCAAGGTTTTGAACTGCAAGGGCATGCTTTTCGATAAATGCTCTTCTTGGCGGCACCTCTTCGCCCATAAGCATGGTGAACATATGCTCGCAAGCCACTAAGTCTTGCTGGTTTACGCGAACAAGTGTGCGCTTCGTAGGGTCTACAGTTGTCTCCCAAAGCTGATCAGGGTTCATTTCACCAAGACCCTTATAGCGCTGGATTTCAATGTCTTTGCGTCCATTATGGCGCAATGTGTCGATAAACTCTTTTAGTGTGTAAAGCGGCGTTTCGTGCTCGTGCGAATCTACAAGAGTAAAGAGCTCTTTGCCTGTAGGCACAAGGTACTGATCGAGGGTGCAGCGAACAAGGGCTAAATTCTTTTCAAGTTCGCGCCAGATAACGTCATCGTAAAACTCTGTAAAGGTTAACCCCTTTGGACGAAACTCACGCATTTCTGGCGTAATTTCATCAGGTGGTATCGATGCCAAGGTTCGCTCAAAGCGGGCTCGTTCTGTCTCTTCATGGATGCGCTTTAACCCTGCAAGCTCTTCATCGGAATAGACAAATTCTTCCTTGTCAGCAAGGTGGGCAATATAGCGTGGTAACTTGCTGTCAGCACGTCTAAGAGCTAAAAACTCCCTAAAGGGCGTTCCCTTGCGCTCAATGCGTGAAATAAAGCCCTCTATTTCTAAGACAGCCTCTGCAAGCGGCATCAGCTGCTCATGGGTAATAAGTGTGCTATCGCGCTTTACCTGAAGATCACTCACACCAAGCTCTAATAGGTAGTCATCCATCTCGCGCTCAGAGTGTATGTAGCGCACCGATTTTTTACGCGTCACGCGATAAAGTGGCGGCTGAGCAATGTAGACAAAGTTATTTTCAATTAGCTGTGGCATGTGACGGTAGAAGAAGGTAAGAAGAAGGGTTCTAATGTGGGAGCCGTCAACGTCAGCATCGGTCATAATGATGATTTTGTGGTAGCGTAGCTTTTCAAGTGAAAAACCATCGCGCCCTACACCGCATCCAAGGGCCGATACCATCTTGCATACTTCCTCGTTCTGAAGCACCTTTTCAAGCCGCGCCTTTTCAACGTTCAGAATTTTACCACGTATTGGCAAAATGGCCTGATAGCGTCTATCGCGACAGCCCTTTAGTGTACCACCAGCAGAGTCTCCTTCTACTATATATATCTCGCAAAGTGCTGGGTTTTTCTCCTGGCAGTCAACAAGTTTACCGGGAAGGCGGCCTGAATCTAGCGCCGTCTTACGAAGGGTAAGCTCACGAGCACGCTTGGCAGCTTCACGCGCCTGGGCTGCGATGATAGCCTTTTCGCCAATCGCCTTAGCAACATGGGGATTTTCGTCAAAGAAGGTAGCTAAGCCCTCACCTGAAATCTGCTGCACGATAGAGCCAACGTCGCTGTTACCAAGACGCTGCTTCGTCTGCCCTTCAAACTGCGGATTTGGCACCTTCACGCTAATAACAGCTGTAAGGCCTTCGCGCATATCTTCGCCAGTAATTGAGAGCTTATCGTTTTTATTGAGGTTCTTTTCTTTGATGAAGTTATTTAAAACACGGGTAAGCGCTGTTGAAAAACCTGTAAGGTGGGTTCCACCGTGGCGCGTTGCGATGTTGTTAGCGTAGCAGAAGATCGTTTCAGAATAGCCGTCGTTCCACTGCAGGGCCACTTCAGCTTCTATCGTGCCATCATCACCCTCTTTACTACCTTTTACATATATTGGTACCGGAAAGAGTGGGGTCTTATTTTCGTTTAGATACTCAACAAAGCTTCTAAGGCCACCTTTATATAAAAATTCAGCATCATCTCTTCCGCCGTTACGTTCGTCGCGTAGAATTATCTGTACGCCTGGATTCAAAAAGGCAAGCTCGCGAATTCTCTGAACGAGGGTGTCATACTCAACGTCAAGTGCTTTCATGACCGCTGGATCTGGCCAGAAGGTAATTTTTGTTCCCCGCTGAGCAGTAGTTCCTACAGTCTGTAAGGGGCTTGTAACGTGGCCTTGGGCAAATTCGATCTGGTGAATTTTGCCATCTTTAAAGACCTGTACCAGCATTTTTTCTGAAAGCGCACACACGCAGGATACGCCCACGCCGTGAAGACCACCAGAGACCTTATAGGTTTCTTTGTCAAACTTACCACCAGCGTGAAGAACGGTCATTACAACTTCAACAGCAGAAACATCACGTCCGCGTCTTGCAGATTCTTTTTCGTGCTTACCTATAGGTATGCCTCGGCCATTATCTTCAATGCTGATGCCGCGGTCGCGGTGGAGAACGATGTCGATGGTTGAGCAGTGGCCCGCCATGGCTTCGTCGATAGAGTTATCAACTACTTCGTAGACAAGCTGGTGCAAACCGTTAATGCCAGTATCGCCAATGTACATACCAGGGCGTTCACGGACAGCCTGAAGACCTTCAAGCACGGTAATAGAACTTGCATTATACTCAGTTTGCGCTTTTGGTTTTTCAAGCTCGCTTACTTTTTCATCTTTTCGTGTCATAATTTTATCCTATACGAAACACTATGTTCCTAATCGAGATGCCAGAGAGTTTATTCTTTAAAGCTTCTATCAGCCTTTTTTTATCGTGGGGGCTATTGAGTAAACTGAGGAGGGTTGAGTTCTTTACCTTTACATATAAGACGCCATCATC
>JAYRNE010000290.1:0-3740 GCA_041912355.1 Chlamydiales bacterium | reverse complement strand
TCCAACTGAACGTGATTTCTGAAAGCGCTTTGGTTCGTCGATTTCTGCTATAAAGTTCATTGCAGTGATTGGACCAACCCCTGGTACTGTTTGTAGACGTGTGGCCTCTTCATTTTCCTTTGCAAGCTGTTTGATCATTTTATCAAAAGCTTTTGTCTGATTGTGAAGTAGCTCAGCTGCCTTGAGAAGCTCTTCTAAGCCGTATCTTGCCAGTTCAGAAAGTTCACCTATTTTGGCTTTTACATACTCAAAAAACATATTTGTTGTTGCAGAAAGCGATATTCGTATTCCATAGACCTTGAGTAAAAGGGGCCGGGTGCTGCGATGTGCGATTAATCTCAAATCGCCATCGCAAAGTTCGGCCCCTTTCACTTGGGGAGGGGGGGGTTAACTTATTCTCCAGGAAGGTTGATCCCATTTTGCAGATAGGATGCTAAAGTGATAATATCGCCATCGATTTTTAATTCGGATTTGCCCTCTTCGAATGCACGCTCTTCACGCTCTCGCGTCTTGATATCATCTTGTTTCCATACCACCTGAAAGAGCTTTTTATGTCCACGAGCTGTTTGTACGACAAAATCTACTTCATTGCGACTGTTTGTCAGGTAATAATTTATAGTACAGCCAGAGCGCCTTAGGTCCAAATAGATCACATTTTCAAATAGCCTGCCAAGATCATGCTCAAAATCGAGTGTCATAGCTCGAACTAATCCGGGATCAATGGCATATATTTTTTTTGGGTTAGTTTGTACTTTTCTGATGGACTGGTCGTAAATCGGCACTGAAAAGGCCAAATAGGTATCTTCAATAAATGCAGCAAAGTCATAGAGAGCATCTTTTCCAATCTGATATCCCTGGCTCTTCACATCGTTGTAAAATTTGTTAATTGTGAATGGCTTACCGGCATTGTACACCATAGTTGATATCATGTACTTTATAATCGATGGAGTTCTTATGGCGTGACGTTCCACAATATCTCTGTAAATAGCAACATCAAGATACTCCTGCAAGGTCTTGAGCCTTACATCGGCACTATAGGAAATCACTTCCGGGAAACCTCCTATAGCTAAATACTGAAGGAACAGCTCTTGAAGTCGATCTTCTGTCCTTTTGTCAAACAGTTCGATAGAGGTGGATATGTTTTTTGCGCGAAGAAATTCATGAAAACTGTAAGGCCATATCTCAGTGGTAAGTGCTCTGCCTCGTAAGCTTGTAGCAATTTCCTTACTTAATAACTTAGCTGATGATCCAGTTAAGAAAATTTCAGCATTTTTACTGTTTTGCAAGCGACGTATAACTAACTGCCAGTCTTTAACTGCGTGAATTTCATCTAGGAAGAGGTAGCATTTTTTTTCGTGGTTTTCAGGAAAAAGGGTGTAAAATGCATCAATAAGTTTTCCCAATTTCTTTTGATCTAAGGGAAGAAGTCTATCATCCTCAAAATTAATGTAGAGAATCGAGTTCCTATTTACCCCATCAGAGAGCAGTTTAAGAATATGCTGATAGAGAAAGTAGGTTTTTCCCGCTCGGCGCATACCTACAGCCACTTTAATCTTATCCTTTGCATCAGGAAACGCAGCATTTCTTTTGATTAAATCTTTAAGAGTTGCTAGCTTGTCATAAAATTCTCCTAAGAGAATTTGAAGTATCCTTAGTTCTTCCATACATATCCTTCCGTGCTTCAAGGATAGATACCTGCATATCTTTCCTTCGTTTAATGACAGATTAGCACAAATCTATCATTTAGGCAAGAAGAGTTTTTCCAAGCAATTTTCTGGGGCTCCAGGGGCAGCCTAATTAGGCCTTCGGCGCACGCGCCAGGTGGTATTGTAGGGGGGTAATTCAGCTGCATGCCTTTTATCAGGGAGAGGGTGACGTTTCAAACGAGCAGGATGTGCTATCGGCCTTGCAGGCCCTTTCAAAGAAACGGGGTCAAAACGGAAGAAACGGGGTCAGGCCTGACCTAGGGGGTTGATTTAAGTGCTTTTTCACGCAACTGTTATGGGGCAAGATTTGTCCTTGAGTGGAGTTCCTATCCATTAGGAGCTTTAAGGCTCGAGCATGCATGAGGTTAAATGGGTGTTTAGTCTTTAGCAGGAGTTTCAGGAGAGGGGGGGGATGACTTTTTCTGGGCCTGCTCTATCCGCTTTGTAAGAGAGAGTACCTGGCGCGGTAGGTTGTGGAGGCTAAATTTTGCCCAGGCGTTTGTTACTTCCTGCTCTTCTTGTGTAATGCTGCCTTCATAATATTTCTCTGCAGCGTGGACAAATTCTTTTTCGAGTTCTTTGATCTTGGTGTTAAGATTTTCTAGGCAGTGGGTTAAATACCAATCATCTATATTTTCTTGATTTAGTGGCTCTACAGACTTCTTGATTGTATCAAGCCTGCTTTTATATTCCTCACACCTTTGAATAAAGGTTTTTTCTGGGTGATCTACATTTTTCTGGGTTTGCTTTTCCATTCTCGTGCAAAGCCCATTGACGCCATTCCAGAGCGCTGGCAGGTAGTAACTCATTAACTGTTTAGTTGACTGCTGATCTTTTAGGGTAAGAGGGTGTTTATTGTCCGTAAGCTGCTCTTCTGTTTTTATGAGATGGTCTTTAAGGTCATCTACGTGCTTTGCAACTATTGCTAAATAATTTTTCGATGGCTCGTCAGCAGCTTTCTCTACCTTTTTTAAGGATTCTATAGCGCGGCTTAAGCTGCCAATTCTTTTAGCGTATTCCTTTATTTCGTTTTCAAAGGTTTTTGCGGAGACAAAATCATGACCTTCGTGGGGTTTGCTTTCTGGTATAGTCATAATTTTGTCTCCTCCTCTTCTATTTTTATAATAATTTATATATAGATATATTACAATATTTTTAAATGAGATGGGGGTAACTCTATGGAGGAGCTCTATCCTTCTAAATGGTCCTTTAAAAAGCTCCAGACATCCTTTAATTCTTGCATCTGTATTTCAAACGGACGGGTGTCAGTGGGAAAGGATCTTTGAAAAAAGGCTATAGAAAGCGCATCTTCCCAAATTTTAGTTATATCTGCGTCAACTATATCGACTTCTTTTGGCGAGATGGTGTTTGCTGATATGTTGTCAGTAATGAGTCCTATAGACTTCTCTAGTTTTTCCACTATTTTTGTTGATGGGGAGGCTAGATTGGTAAACACCTTTTCAACAGCTTGAGGGTTGATGGGCTTTTCAAGAGTATCTAATACACTAAGGATGTCATCTGAAATGTCTCGGGGTCTAGGATCTAAGGCGTGCTGTTGTGTTTCATGCCACATGATTTCGCTACAGTCTGTAAGCGCCTTTTTTGCTTCTGGTGTTTCTAGCGCTTTTCTTGAAAGCAGTCCATCAAGCACTATTTTGGTCTGTTTTATATTTTCTGATGGTTTAGAAAACTGCGTAAGCTCTTTTATCGTTTTCTGGAGAGTTCTTTCTGCCTTTAAAACCCTCCAACCTTCTAGTGTTTGAGTTGTCCTTTCAATTGCCTCCTTATTGGTTGATGGAGTCACTTTTGCTATGTATTCACTTTGAAGATGTTTGACCATTCCAAGTTTTCTATACATATTTGTAAGGAGCATGATATTTTCTGATTTTGCATCACTGTATAAGGCTTTACTGTTAGTAAGTTGGTCAACTTTTTCGAGAAGGCGAATCACATGAAATATGTGATCGTGAACGAACTCCTTGCCAGAGGATAGGAGGACATCACTTGTGTAGAAGGCCTCGACAAATTCACTAT
>JAYRNE010000289.1:0-4911 GCA_041912355.1 Chlamydiales bacterium | reverse complement strand
GGCTTAACACGCCATCCGGAGAAATTAAATTAGAGCTGAAGGCTCTCTGTGAAGAAATCACTCGCAAAAAAGTTCAAAGTCGAGGTAGATAACGTGCGTGCAAAAATCAAACAATTTCGGTACTATATTCCCTTTTAGATTAAGGCTGACCTATGAAAATTTTGCTCTCCTGGCTCAAAGAGTACCTTCCTATAGAAGACGTTTCGAAACTTCCTGATATTATGACGCGCGCTGGTATTGAGGTAGATCATATTGAAGAGATAAAACCTGCCTTTACTGGTGTAGTCGCAGCACGAATTAAGAAGGTTGTGAAGCATCCAAGCTCACCAAAGCTTGTTTGCGTTACGCTTTTTGATGGTAAAAGTGACGAGACAGTGGTGTCAAGTGTTCAAACTCTACGTGAAGGTATGCTTACAGCTTATGCTACTGTTGGCGCACAAGTAGCTACTAAGCGTATAGAAGCCACAAAATTTGGCGATGTTGCCTCGCATGGTGTCCTTGTCTCTGAGCATGAGCTTGGCCTTTCTTCCTATCAAGATGGCGTTATGGACCTTCCAGCAAGTATGAAAGAGGGCATGCCCCTTAACACCTACTTTGCCGATACTCTTTATGAAGTATCAATTACCCCAAATCTTGGCCACTGCCAGAGCATAATGGGAATAGCAAGAGAACTTGCAGCCTTTATGGGTGTAGAACTTAATAAAAAGCCGTGGATTGACTCTGTAGCCTTACACACACACCACTCTTCACCCAAGCTGCGGGTAACAGTACAGGATGCAAAACTGTGTCCACGCTATAGCGCCCTTTTACTAGAAGGCGTTGAGGTGGGGCCCTCACCTTCCCTTATTCGCATACGCCTAGAGCGCACTGATCATAGAAGCATCAACAACGTTGTCGATATTACAAATTATATCTCACACGATATTGGGCAGCCACTTCATGCCTTTGATGCTGACCGCATTCAGGGATCTCACCTTATCGTACGTGCCTCAAAACCGGGCGAAAGCCTTACGCTGCTTGATGAAGTGACCCACAAACTTCCTGAGGGAACAATTGTGATTGCTGATGATGTGGAACTATTGGCTGCAGGCGGCATTATGGGGGGAGAGCTATCTGCCGTATCGCCAACAACAACGCGCGTTGTCTTTGAATCTGTAAGCTTTAGTCCTGGAGCAATACGAAAGGCGCGTACCAAGCTAACCCTTTGTACAGACTCTTCTAAGCGCTTTGAGCGCGGCTCTGACATGGGCATCACCCTAAAGGCTTTAGAGTCAGCTTATCAATTGCTAAAAGAGAGCTCGCCTCATCTAAAACTCGATATTGCCTTGGACGTTACTAAAGGGCGTGAGGAAAAGATTGTGTCGTGTCGCCTGAGCCGTGCAGGGCTGCTTTTAGGCTATGAAGTAAGTGCTGATGAAGCGGAATCTGCTTTTCAGAGACTTGGTCTTGCATGCACCTTTGACGGCAATGATACCTATACGGTGAAGGTTCCTTCTTTTAGGCATGATATTAAAGAAGAAGTTGATCTCATAGAAGAAATTGGCCGCCTGGTAGGTCTACAACGAGAGACCACTACAACAGCCCACTGGGCAGCATCTCGCCTTCCTCATCACCCCCTCTACCTATTTGAGGGCGAGGTGCGAAGAAGGCTCTTGACATTTGGCCTTCAGGAGGCAATGACATCAGATCTTATCAGCCCTGCAATGGCCGCGATTGTGACAGATCACAACATTACAGATGATGCCCTTGTGAAGATGCTAAATCCCTTGTCATCTGAACAGTCAGTGCTTCGGCCATCTCTTTTACCAAGCCTTCTAGACGTTGTTAAACGCAACATAAACCAAAGAATGCGTGATTTACACTTCTTTGAAGTTGGCCACGTTCATTTGAAAAAGGGCGAGGGGTATGCTGAACCTCGTGTTTTTGCGATACTGCTGTCTGGATTACGTCAGCCTCAGCACTTTTCTGAAGGAGCGAAAGAGGTCGACTTTTTTGACGTTAAGGGTATTTTAGAAGAGCTTTTTTCGCTTTTACGTCTTCCGCGAGTGTCGCTTCAGCCATCACATATGACAATGCTGCATCCAGGACGTCAGGCAAAGGTCTATGTTGGCGATGTTCACGTAGGAATAATCGGCGAAATTCATCCTGCTCTTTTACAGAAGATGGATATTCACGAACGTGTCTGTTTTGCTGAATGCGACATACAGGAGCTTCTAAATGTATCTCGCGGCGTGCCAAAAATGCGCCATATGGCGATATACCCAAGCTCTGAGCGCGACTGGACGATCACGCTACCAAAAAGAATTCGCTTTAGCGATATTATGCAAAAGATTGATGAAATAAAGCCTTCGATATGTGAAAGCTGCAGCCTCGTCTCGCTCTTTAGCAACGAAAAGCTAGGTCTTGATAAGCACAACGTCACCCTCCATTTTGTCTACCGCGATAAAGATAAGACAGTCTCACAAGAAGAGGTTGAAACGGCGCATAAGAAACTAGTATCGCAAGTTTCGCAATATCTAGGTGAAATGTATCCGCAATAGTGGTATAAAATAAGCAATATGAAAAGGGGATTGATCATGAAGTTTATGAAAATTGCATCTACACTGTTACTGCTCTTAGCTACTGGCTGTGTTCCAAGGCCAATGACAGAAAAAGATGGAAGTGTCAAAACCACCTACATACACCAATATGGCGTAGAAGTTGCTGATGCCGAAGAGTGGAAAGAGCGCGGCTCAAGCGGCCAGATTGTTAAGCAGTGGCAAAATGGTTCTACTGAAACACAAGGGTGGCAGGATGGCAAGCTTCATGGGCTACACACCATTACTTTCCCTCATTCGACTATCGTTCATACTGAAAACTACTATGATAATGGTGCTACAGTATGGTGCACAACGCACTATCCATCAGGTATGCCACGTCGCCAAGATATCTATCGTCCAGGTAATGTAACACTCGTTTCGACATGGTATGAAGATGGCTCACCGCGATCTAGCGAAGAGTATATGGGCGAAAAGCTTACAAATGGCGAGTACTTTACACGAGAACAGGAGCTAGAGTCACAAGTTGTGCAGGGTAATGGCGAGCGTATACGCCGCGATGGCCATGGCCAGCTTCTTTCAAAAGATGAAATCGAAAATGGCAGAAAAGCACTAAGAATTGTCTACTACCCTAATGGCATGCCAGAAAAGTATATTCCTTATGTTAATAACCAGGTTGAAGGTACTTTAAAGACCTTTTATGCAGGTGGAGAGCCTGCTACAATCGAACAGTGGAAGAAAAACTGCCAGCATGGAGACACGACAGTCTTTCGTAGTGGCCTACGCGTTGCTGTTGTGCCCTATGTAGATGGTCAAAAAGAGGGCGTTGAAACAGGCTTTCGCCCTGGTACCGACATCATCACTGAAGAGATTACCTGGAAAGAGAACCAAAAGCATGGCCCTAGCGTCTTTTACGTTGATGGTAATAAAATCACCGACTACTTTTTCCAAGGCCAAAAAGTGAGCCGTATAGAATTCGCCCAACGCGAAGCCAATTCACGGCCACAGTCTTAAAGGAAAGGCTAAAGGATAAGGGATAAAAAAAAGCCTTTATCCTTTGTTTTCTTGTTGGCGGAAGCTTAGGGCTTCTAGGAGGTGCTCTTCTTCTAGGGTGTCGCTGCCGGCAAGGTCCTGGATCGTGATGGCAACTTTTAGGGCGCGATGAACTTGTCTAAGCGACATGTGGAAGCTGTCCATAGCCTCAATAACAAGGTCTTTTATCTTGCCATTTGCTGGAATGTAGCTTTGTAGTTCTTTGGTCGACATTTCAGCGTTTGTTTTAGCTGTTTTATAGCGCTCTTGTTGGCGCCTTCTTGCTTCGGCTACGCGAGTAAGCACAGCTTGGGAGCTTTCTTGCATGTGGCCACTTACAAGCTCTTCGGAGCGAACAGCAGTTACCCATACGTGAAGGTCTATACGGTCAAGAAGAGGACCAGAAATCTTTCTTTGGTAGCGCTCTATCTGCAATTTTGTGTCTCTACAGGCCCTTTCAGGGTGGCCTAAATAGCCGCAGGGGCAGGGGTTCATGGCGGCAATCAAAAGGCATGAGCAGGGAAATTTGGCGGATCCTGAAGAGCGGCTAATCGTTATTGAGCGATCTTCAAGAGGCTGACGTAAGCCCTCAAGTACATTTCGTGAAAATTCTGGCAGCTCATCAAGAAAGAGTACGCCATTGTGGGCAAGCACGACTTCACCTGGGCGAGGGGAGCTTCCACCACCAAGTAAGCCCGCATAGCTTACTGTATGGTGTGGTGAGCGAAAGGGCCGCGACTCTATGAGACTTGCATTTTGTAAGAGACCGCTAATAGAGTATATCTTTGTAACTTCTAAAGCTTCTTCAAAAGAAAGCTCCGGCATTATCCCGACTAGGGCTTTAGCAAGAAGGCTTTTACCTGTGCCTGGTGGGCCAGAAAGAAGAACGTTATGGCCGCCAGAGGCAGCAATTTCAAGCGCGCGTTTAGCTTGTTGTTGGCCTTGGATGTCTGCAAAGTCTACAAGTGGCGCCTTTTTTGTAGGAGGAGTTTTAGTTACGTTATGAAGCCTGACACCGTCACTATCGCCATTAAAAAAGCAGATAGCATCTTGAAGTGAGTTCGTTGCCACAACGTCTAAACCAGGTACAAGGGCAGCTTCAGCGCCATTTGCAGCAGGAAGTAATATGCCACTTAGCTTAAGCTCTTTTGCAAGGTTTGCATAGGCTAAGGCACCTGTGATTGGCCTTGCATCGCCGCCTAGGCCAAGCTCACCTACTATGAGGTACTTTGAAATATGGTCGCGTTTAACGATGCCAAGGTTTGCTAAGAGGCCAATGGCAATGGGAAGGTCGTAGGCGCTTCCCTCTTTTTTAAGATCTGCTGGAGCTAAGTTTACAGTG
>JAYRNE010000288.1:0-2673 GCA_041912355.1 Chlamydiales bacterium | reverse complement strand
AGTTGCACTTATCCACGTGAAAGAGACGAGCACAAAGGGGACTTTCAAAATCTACAGGCTTGCTGGTACCATGGCTGAAGTTCGCGATGTTGCCTGTCTTGATCTAGAAAGCAAGGTAGAAAAAGAAGTTCAGGAAGAAACTCTTATGCGTGAACTTAGGTACTGGCAGGTACAAATGGATGCGAAGGTGCGTCATATTCCTGCCTTATACTACACAACTGATAGAAGCATATACTGCGAAAACTTGGCAGGCGGCGATGGTCTTGACTATGTCTATCTAATAACGCCCAAACAGCGAGAAGAGTTCTTTTGCCGGGCAGGCCTTGTCATCTTAGAATACCTTCAAGACATTGAAAAGCTAAACTTAGTTCATAGAGACATAAAACCAGAAAACCTCCTTATAGGTAAAGACCCCTCTGACATTAGGATTACTGATTTTGGCTTTATGGCCCGTACTGATGAAGAAAGGGTTGCCCAAGGTACACCTCTTTACCATGCACCTGAAATACTAAAGAATCCTGAGCTTCACATCCGCCAAGATATCTACTCTGCAGGAAGAACTCTTGAATCCCTTCGATATCGAGAACATAATGTTATTATCGGGAAAAATGAAAAGGATAGAGATGACTTTGACAAGCTCGTTTTATGGATGATGAGTGAAGATCCAACAAAACGCCCTACAGTTTCTGAAGCTCTTACAGAATGGAAGCGTCTTATCAAGGCTAAAAAGCACCTCTAACCCGAAATATGAGGAAGTATGAGAACATCCTTAAAATACCTTTTTTTTCTTGCTCTTATACTGCCAACGCTCTTATTTGCTTTATATGAAGAGGAGTCACACACCTACTCTCTTGTCGTAAAAGAACTTCGGGGGGCAAAATCTGTTGACGCTGTTGCCCTTAAGAAAGCGCTTGAGCCGCTCTTAGAGCGTATAAAGCAAGACAAAATAATAAGCGCAATACCACCGCTTCAGGATGCTGTAGAAAGACTTAATGCGCCAAATCCAAATCCGCTCACCCTCTATCAAGATATCATGGCCTCTTGGTACTTTACAGACCCAAATGCCACGTTAGGGTACCTCTTTGAAGTAGTGGGAGAGGGGATAAACCGCATAGAGACAAAGCAGGCAATAAACAATGACATACATATAACTCACCTCGATTATGAACAGCTCTTAGAGTTTCTTCATGTCCTCATTAGTGAGAATGGAGGAAGGGTTGTAAACATGGTGCTAAAAGACTTAAGCATGAAAGATTCATGGTTTACAAGTGAGCATAGGCGCGATTTTGTTTTTTTTCAGATCTCTTTAGAGCTTGAATGGTTAAAAACCATTCTTCTTGTACGTGCTCAAACGTTAGAAGAAATTACCAAAACGGTAGACTTTCAGGTGATCTACCAGCAAAAGGTTATGGCACTTAGCAAATTTAGTAAGGAATCTGATTTCGAACCTATGATGAGCCTGCTTGTTGCCATGCAGGCAGAGATGGCACAAGCTGTGTTAAAGGGTCTTGCCGCACTAAAAGAGCAAAATGTAAAAATTCAGGCTGCAGAAAAGGCGATGCATGCTGTAGTCAATCTCTCTTTTGATTCACTAAAAAGTACGCACGCCCAAGAGAAGATGGTGCAGGATTTAGTTCTTGTAAGCTCTCTCTTACATGGGATTAAGCATTAGTTATTCTTAGCCCAGCTGAGGCTATCTTGTACCATATCCTCTAGTGTTCTCGTTGCAGAAAAGCCGAGTTCTTTTTGGGCTTTTGCCGGGTTTGCTACGAGTTTTTCTACATCCCCTTGACGTCTTTTGCTTATGTTATAAGGAAGCTTGTAGCCCAGGGTTTTCGACACAGTGTCGATGATCTCTTTAACGCTGTAGCCAACGCCTGTTCCTAGGTTATAGACTTTATAGCCTGGATCATTACTAAGGAGGCTTTTTAGCGCTAAGATGTGGCCTTCTGCTACATCCATAACGTGGATATAGTCGCGAATTGCTGTGCCGTCAGGTGTGTTATAGTCATCCCCATACACAGTAAGGTAGGGAAGTTTTCCTTGCGTTACTTGTATAATGAAGGGCATCAGATTGAGCGGAATTCCATTTGGCTTTTCGCCAATAAGTCCGCTTGGATGAGCTCCTATGGGGTTGAAGTAGCGTAGAGCTATAAAGTGAGCTTGCCTATCTTCTGCAGCAACATCTTTTAGAATTTCTTCGATCATCAGCTTTGTTCGTCCATATGGATTTGCGGGGCTGACTGGGTGGTATTCATCTATGGGGAGATATTCAGGCACTCCATATACTGTTGACGATGATGAAAAGAGCAGCCTGTGGCAGCCATGTTCCTTCATTACCTCAAGCAAGGAGATGGTGGAGATGAGGTTGTTGCGGTAGTATGCAAGTGGTTTTTCAACCGATTCTCCTACTGCCTTAAATCCTGCTAGGTGAACACACGCGTCAATTTTATGTTGCTGAAATACATGGCGCAAGCTCTTTTGATCTATGAGGTCGCATTCATAGAACCTCTTTATGGGTCTCTTTGCAACGGCTTCAATCTTTGTAATAACTGAAGCTTCAGAATTTACGAGGTTGTCGACGATAACAACGTCATAGCCATTTTCTAATAAGACAATAGCGATATGTGACCCAATATATCCAGTCCCACCTGTCACCAGTATGGTTTCTTT
>JAYRNE010000287.1:0-4579 GCA_041912355.1 Chlamydiales bacterium | reverse complement strand
TACACAGACCGCAAAAAACCACACCCCCACAAAAACCAAAAAAACCCATCATGCCCCATCCTGCAGCTTGCTACCCTACCTATCTTGTTTTTTTCCTTACAGCCTCAGCATCTATTTTGCTTCGGGAAATTTAAATTCTCTGGTATGCTCTTCGGCATGAAAAATTCCTCTATGCCCCCACAGAAGTTTCGGGAACTTGTGTTTCTCGTCCTTTATAGTCAAGATGTTCATGCAAGTGAGCCTGAAGAGCTTTTTCACTCTATAAGCCATGAGCTAAGCGTAAGTACTAAGGCTGTAAAGACAGCCTGGGAGAAGGCAGAAGTCATCACTTCGCTTCTTGCTGACATTGACGCTGAGATATCGGCTGTCTCTACTTCTTTTGATTTTCATAGAATTCAGAAAGTAGAGCTTGCAGTATTGCGGCTTTCTTGCTACGAGCTATTTATTGAGAAAAAGCTGGCACCAAGCATCATAATTGCAGAGGCAAAGCGTATTGCTAAAAAATTTGCAACACCAGATGCAGCAGTTTTTTGCCAGGCAATACTTGATGCAATAGCCAAAAAAACGAGTAAGTAATGAAAGCCAAATTTTTGGCAGATAAACTCTTAAGAGAGGTCTCAACGCTTGGTATTGGCGGCCCTGCTCGCTACTACATCGAAGTGCGCACTGTCGATGAGATGCAGGCGGTTTTACGCTACTGCTACGCCGAGGGCCTTAAGACTTTTATATTAGGAAAGGGCTCTAACTGCCTTTTTGACTCTAAAGGGATAAATAGAGTTTGCATCCATAACAAGATAGACTTCATAGATGAACCAGAACCCGGCCACTTTTATGTAGGGGCTGGCTACAGCTTTTCGCTCTTAGGCGTGCAGACTGCTCGAAAGGGCTTTTCAGGTCTTGAATTTGCTTCAGGGATACCGGCAAGCTGCGGGGGAGCGGTCTTTATGAACGCAGGGGCTCAAGGGATGCAAACGTGGAGCCACTTAGAGTCTATTGACTATGTAGATGAGACTGGCAACCTTCGCACCTTCTCTAAAGATGAGCTCTCTTTTGGCTACAGGGTTACCTCCTTTCATACGATGAAAGGGGCCATTGTGGGGGCCTATTTTGTGCTCGAGTCTTCACAAAATGCCCGCCCCAAGCAGTTAGAGCTCTTAGATGCTCGAATAAAGACGCAACCTTATCAAGAAAAGTCTGCAGGCTGCATCTTTAAAAACCCCCCGAATACAGCGGCTGGGCTCTTAATAGATAAAAGCGGCCTAAAGGGCTTTCAGATAGGTGGAGCCAAGGTCTCTGAAGTGCATGGTAACTTTTTGGTAAATAGCGAAAATGCCTCAAGCGATGATTTTCGAGCCCTAATAGCGCACGTAAGACGCGTTGTAAAAGAAAAAACGGGCCATGACCTGCACACAGAAGTATTTTGGATTTCAGATGATGAAGCGCTTTGACCTTCACTGCCACACTACCTATTCTGATGGGACTTTGTCGCCAGATCAGCTTATAGCCCTCGCCCGCGAAAAGGGGCTATCAGGCCTTAGCATTACTGACCACGACACCTTTCAGGCCTATTTTGAAGTAAAGGATTGTGGCTTTCCTGTTATTCCAGGAGTAGAAATTTCTGCCGAATTTGAACAAAAAAGTGTTCACGTTTTGGGCTATGCCTTTAACCCGGATGATAAGGACTTTCAGGTCTTTTGTTTGCGCCAGAGAGTGTGGCGCCGTGATAGGCTTGTTAAGATGTGCGAGCTTCTCACTAAACATGGTGCACCCCTTGATGCTAAAGAGGTGATTACGACGGATGATCCAAACCATACGTGGGGTCGCGTTCATGTGGCGCTAGCTCTTTTTAAAAAAGGCTATGTTCCAGATCTCTATGCTGCCTTTAAGCGCTTTATTGGCGATAAGGCTCCATGCTATGTTTCAGGTGATAAATGCTCTGTACAAGAAGCAATAGATGCCATTCATAAGGCAAGCGGCTTTGCAGTACTTGCCCATCCCCATCTTATAGACTCAAAATCCCTTGCAAGAAGACTTGTAGCTTTAAACTTTGATGGAATAGAAGCTCATTACGGCCGCTTCCACGCCCAACAAAATGACCATTGGGCACAAAGGGCCCATGCAAGGGGTATGTTTGTAACTGGTGGCTCTGATTTTCATGGTTCTATAAAGCCGGAAAGTTATTTAGGCTCACAGGTTGCACCCGAAGAAATTGTAGATAAGCTTCTTAGTAATATTTCTACAGGCTAGCTAAGTATTTTGTTCAGTATCGCTGTGTCAAAGTCCGTGCAGGCTGGGTCATTTAGAAGGGTGTATTTTACATAGTTTTCAAGATCTTTATGTATGGCTTTTTCAGATAAGCCTTTCTTTACAAGTTCATGTAAACGGCTAGTGTATTTTTGTAATACGGGGCTGTCAGTTCTTTCTAAAATCCTCATGACCTCGTTTGCTTGCTTCTCTCTTTGTTTCTCACTTTGCATTTCGTTTTGCCTTTCAATTTCCCTCTTATCTTCCGATTTTAGAAATAGTCTATTAATTGCTTTGAGTGTGGGTCTACTATCGGCAAGAAACTCGGCAAGGTCTGGATGAAGTTTGAGATAGGTCTGGAGCTTTCTTTCGGCGGCAGGCGAGAGGACGGGCTGATTTTTTGAATCAAGCTTTATATAGTCGCCTAAAATTTGTGTGAGAAAGTGTGTAGTTGTGCGAGGTCCAAAGTCTCCAAAATGTTTACAAAACGCTTCAAATGATACACGTGCATTTTTGTCAGTTTGGAGCCACTTATTGAAGGCAGAGTTTTTCCAGTTATCGCCAAATTGGGCAAAAGCTTCTGGGGCAGGTGTTACATCGCGTCCTGCACCATCTTTTACGTGCCCCTGCTTTTGACTTGTAAAGCGGTGGGCTTTAAGGGCTTCAAAAAGCTCTTTGCACTCGCTAATAGTGGCTATTGCCTTTTCTTCAGGCTGTTTAGCTGCCTGTTCTAGGGCCACGAGTAACTCTTTTGATGTTGTAAGCTTTTGAGGAGCTTGATGTACGTCTTCTAATAAGCGTTTCATTCTTTCTGGCGGCATTCCCGTTTCTTTTGCTAAGTGCTCGCTTAAGCGGTTAACTGAAATGGGGCGTATTCCTATTTGTATAGTGGGTTCTTCCATCCGAAGCGTCTTTTGTGCAACCTTCCTCACATCCATGGCCTTCTTTGCCATTTCTGGAGAGACTGAGGAGTTGGATAGAGCCGCTTCGAATTTTGCCGGGTCTATGTTTGAAAATGGACCTACTGTCATATCTACCTCATACCTTTATCCTAGCATTTTTAAAAAATTATTACTAGCATTGATATTAGGGTATGTGGTAGGTTCAAGGTAAATAAACTAGGTGCCTACCATGCTGCTGCAGAGTGAGCATTTTCTCTTTTTACCCGTTGTTGTCCTTGTTGCTTTGATACTAATTATTATTAGTTTTCGGTTTATTTTTAGGCTTTTTATCCTTTTTTTGATTATTTTGGCTATTTGGTATGGCTTATATTACATGGGTATAACCTCCTCATCACCGATAAATAGGCCTCATCACGAGAAAAAGCAACACCAAGAACAGGCGGCTTATGTCTAGCTATGACATTCCTATTGAAACCTTTTATGAGGCTTTAAAGTGCATTTCGGGACATGCCTTGCGAACGCCCCTCATAGCCCTTTCTTGCCCCCAGGCTCAGGGGATTTACCTAAAAGCAGAGTCCCTTCAGCCTGCAGGTTCATTTAAAATACGCGGGGCAACCTTTTGCGTAAGCCGAATAGACCCTGAAATTCGCCAAAAAGGGCTTATTGCCTATTCTACAGGAAATCATGCTCAGGCTGTAGCCTTAGTAGCTAAGCGCTTTAAAATCCCTGCAACAATAGTTATGTCTCCGGAGGCCCCGCCCTTTAAAGTAGAGCGCACAAAAGAGTATGGTGCAGAGGTCATTATCACGGAACCGGGCTCAGAAGCCCGCATGAAGATAACCTACCAGCTAGCAAAAGAACGGGATCTTATCTTAATCCCATCATATGACAACCTAGACATTATAGCCGGCCAGGGTACGATAGGCCTTGAGATAATGGAAGATATGGAACCTGAGTATGTCTTTGTGCCGGTTGGCGGTGGTGGCCTCATTTCTGGCATTGCCATGGCTATTAAAAAAATCCACCCAAAAGTAAAAATGATTGGCGTTGAGCCAGAGCTAGAAAACGACGGCTTTCAAAGCATGAAAAAAGGTTCCAAAGTACGACTAACGGGTGTAAGTAGCAGTATCTGCGATGCGATAAAAATTCAAGAACTTGGCAACATCGCATACCCCATCATGCAAACCTATGTTGATGACATGATTACCGTTACGGAAGAAGAGGTGGTAGCGGCAGTAGGGCTTTCATTAGACCGAGCCCACCTTTTTGTAGAACCTTCAGGGGCATTGGCTCTTGCTGGGGCTCTTGCGTATAAGGCAAGAGGGGATAAGGCTACGGTGTGTATTGCTAGTGGGGGGAATACGCTTTTAAAAAATCTTTGTGATCTTTTGGAGTGACCCACTTTAGTGGGTCTTTTCTTAGGCCGATTCATC
>JAYRNE010000286.1:0-5212 GCA_041912355.1 Chlamydiales bacterium | reverse complement strand
ATATGACTTTGCCTCTCGCGCCTTCAGCGCTTACTATAAGGCAGGCCTTCAGCCTGCAATATTGTGTGTGCTATGTTCCTAGGGCGTTGCCCTAGGCTATTATAATTGAGGCCTTCAGCCTCAAGGAAGAATTGCGAGAGTCCTTTTTGTCCTTTGTCCTTTTGGTCCTTTATGTCCTTTTGGTCCTTTCGTCCTTTTGGTCCTTTCGTCCTTTTTTGTTGCGGAATAGGCTATAAGCTATTTATGCTTGTACCTACACTTCAACAATAGGAGGATCTTATGAGCTTCAGCCCCTCTCTGTCACGTGAAAATAGTGGATCTCCACCAGTAAATAATTTTTTAGAAATAGGCCAATCCTCCGATACAACCTGCTGTATTTGTCTTAATCCGCTTGGAAGAGAAGTAAAACTCATTAAAGACCTTCCCTGTAATCACCAGATTCATAAAGCATGCGCTAAAGCTTTAGCACAGTTCCAACAAAAATGTCCTCTTTGCCGAAACCCGGTTGCACATAACATCCTTGATTCGCAATTTAGAGTCCGACCACCATCTCCTATAATTTATGAAGAAGAACCCGAAGAAGATGGTGGCCCCTATAACGATGATGAGCCATTTCGTGAACCCGCACCGCTCTACGAGCGCGCCCCATTAGAACTTACCTGCATCACGCCACTTACAAAAACGAGCCCCAATAGCGAATTTGATGGACTCATAAAGATATCTGCGCCAAAAGCTGAAGGAGTTAATAACCCACAGACATCAGCAGATGTTGTCGTTGTAGCCGATGTTTCAGGAAGCATGGAGAATGAAAACAAAATCCAAAACCTTAAGGCAACACTGAACTGGCTGGCAGGAAATCTTGAGCCTCACCAGCGTTTGTCTCTCATTACGTTTAATGGTTATGCTAGACGCGTTACTCCTCTTACAGTCATGAATGAAGAAGGAAAGCATACTCAGAGTCAAGCAGTACGCCTATTAGAAGCTGCTGGCGGAACAGATATCGGCAAAGCTCTTGAAGTTGCAAATAGGGTACTTTGTGAAAGAAACTACCAAAACCCCGTATCACTTGTTGTACTTGTAACTGATGGACAAGATAATGATGCCTATGAAAGTACTAAAGCTCCCATTGCTTCTATACAAGAGCGGGCACATATATGCTTTATGGGTCTTGGAGAAGACCACGATGCTAGGCTTCTTTCAGAGATGCAAGAAAGAGCGAGCGGCACCTTTGTCTACTGCCCTGATGCCGAGGCTATTCCTGGCACTGTAGGCGGCTTTGTAGGCGCGGCCACAAAGGCAGCGGCTATTGGTGTAAAAGCACTTATTCAGTATAACAATCAAGAAGAAACACTCCACTTTCCCCTTTTAACAGAAGAGCAGGAACACTACACCCTCATCACTTGCTCCTTACAAGATGATGAGCCATTTGTCCAGGCCAAGATAAGCTATAAACCGCCAGGTAGCGATGTGGAACAGGTAGTAGAATATACAGGCAGAAGAAGTGTTCTTAAAGACGAAGTAGCCCAAGAAGATCTTGTCCTAATAGACATGCATAAAAATCGAAGGAGGGCAAATATAGCGCTTAAAGAAGCAGTTGAACGTGCCCAAAAATCTCACTTTGAAGAAGCCCGCAAACTGCTAGAAGAGGCCATTACTGCCATTAAAGGCTCAATAAGTAAAGATACCCCTCTTGCTTTACAGCTCATTAAAGACTGTGAAAAAGCACTTACTGGCATGAACGAAGAGCACTATAACCACGGTGGATCGCAGGTCGCCTATTCAGCACGCGCAAGTAACCTATCACAATCGGGCTTTGCCCCTGATAGCATCTATGCAACACCAAGTGCCCGCCATGCAAGCCAAGTAGCACATTCTGCAGTAATTAGTAACAAACCATCAAACCCGCGACGCCAGCTTTTTAGGAGCAAATAATGTTTGTTTTCATTTTTTTAGTATTAGGCCTATACTCAAGTATAAACGGGAGCTGTATGGAATATGCTACAAAGTGGGACACTATTAGCTCGCAAGGCATGCAGCTTTCATCTGATGAGAAAGCTTGCCTCATCCACGATTCGACCTATCCACCCCTTCTTCATAAGCTTGAGTATGGCCCAGAATATAGCCTTGGCGTAAATATGGACCGCGGAGGCATGGGGTTACGATCAGATGGCACCTACTATGCCTGCCTCTTTGATGGCACAAGCGGCGGCGGCCTTGATAGCGCCTATGCCGCCCAGGACTTTACCGATGTGATGCTCGATGAACTTGGCAAATGCCACGTACCCATCACAGAAGACAACGACCAGGCAAGAAAAGCTGTTACAGAGCTTATGGTGCGTGCTTCTTTTGCAAAATCTAAAAAAAATGCCCTTTATGGCGATGCGACATGCGTCTTTATTGACATTGCTCCTGAATCAACTAAAGGGCTGTTTACACTTAATGGGGGCGCTCTTGGCGACTCCGGCATCATACACGTAGATGGCAAAACAAAAATGGCCTACCTATTTGAGACGATACTAAAAGACGATCGCACAAACACTTCGGACACAGGCGGCTGCGTAAGCCGGCGCGGCATGCTCTACCGACCTGACAACATCTCTGTACTTTCTAAGGAAGTAATTTCTGGCGATTTTGTGGTACTTGCAAGTGACGGCTTGCTTGACAACCTCTCTCGCGGCGAAGAGAGCGAAGTTTTGTCACTTATCATAAATTCAACATATTTTGATGCTGAGGCCAATTTTGATGTTACCTCAACCCCAAGTGCAGACGATCTAAAAGCCTACCTAGAAAGCTATCCCGTTGATAGCAACCTCACTGCCGAAAAGATTGCAACGCGCCTAAACCGCTACATCCGCATGCTTACCCTGAAGAAAAAAACTGCCCTCCAAGAGCTTTTGGAAGCATGGGAAGCGGCCGCTAAAAGCCAAAACACCCAAGTATTAAATGACTTAAGGCTCCGCTTTCGCCAAAACAACATAGACGTACCCGGCAAATGCGACGACTGCCTCGTCATAGTTGTACAAGTGTAAAAAACAGAAGGCCTGAAAGGCCGGCATATCATAGCCTAGGTCGAAGCGAAGCGGAGGCCTAGGTAATAGCGTTACAGCACATTTTGAGCCCTGTAAGGGCGACATAATCAGCCTCAGGCTTGTTCTCGGAGAGGCTTATGTCGCCCCTACAGGGCTCTAAATATATATCATGCTTTTACCTAGGCCTCCGCTTGCGCTACGACCTAGGCTATGATATATCGGCCTTTCAGGCCTGCCCATTATGCAACTTTAAAGGTAAGGGCCTGCTGCTTCATGAGCATGAGAATGATGCCAAAAGGGTTGGCTGCGCCCGTATTTTCGTCTAGGAGCCAGGCATTGACGTCACCGGCTCTTGAATCTTCTAGGGCCTCTACGGGAGTAAAGCCTTTAGGCAGGTAGAGCATTTGTTCCTTGAGAGAAGCCAGAAGCTCCTCTTTCTTTCGTTTTTTCTGAAGGGCAGCCTTACTAGCCTTGTAGGCTTCGTAGCCTGGAATATACTCTTTAAGCTCTTTCTTGCACCAGTCTAGATAGGCTTTTTTGGCTGTTTGCTCCTGAAGATAGGACCTAATGCAGTCATAAACCGCAGAGGGTCTATAGTGCTTAAAAAAGGACTGCTTCAAAGTTTCTACTGATGGAAGTACCCACCCATTAAATCCACTGCCTTCTGTAGGAAGCTCTTCAGCATAAAGTGCCCTATCAGCAAGCTGCAGAGGCTCCCCCAAGACTCTCTTAAAGTACTGGATGCTATGAACAGTGCCATATGTATTCACATAGGGCTCTTTATTCATAATGCCCTCTATAATAGTGCCACGAAGAAGCTGAAGCTGTAGAAGAACCGCATTTCCCATGTTAGGATCAACTTCCAAAAGGTATTTGTTATAAAGGCTAAGCGCCGTTTCACGATACTGGATAAAGCAGGCCCCAGAGCCAGCCGCCAAGTGTACGCATATATCCTTAACGTTCCTGGCGTGAAGCGGATTAGTTTCTTTTCCCTCCAGGTACGTAACAAGGGCTATAAGCACATTCTGGACGTAATCATACTGCTCTTTAAAGGCGGGCTTATCCTTTGGAGGGGTCCCTGTAAATTCAGGTCTTTCCTTAATTGTGCTGAAGTACTGCTTAACACCTCTACTTACTTTTTCGACGTTATAGGACTGCCCATCTAGGTGTAATTTTTCATCTTTCTCACACACCTTTATAAGCTGCTCGGTAAGGTAAGTACACAGCACATCAAGATCGCGCTCTTGGGTGGCAGGAGGAAGCGTTGTAACCATGCTAATGTTACCCACAAACATATGCTGCTCATCCACACTAAAGAAAAAGTCCAGGATGCTAGGTATGCTCTTAGGGTATCGCTTACACAAGATTTCAATACCCTGCAGCTGCAGCCTTTCAGGCAGCTTTCGCATAATAGTCTGGGCAAGGGGGGCATCTTGAAAAAGAATTGCGGCTTCCAGAGGTGTCGTCTCATCAGTGCAGCATTCCAGCACAAAGCGAGGGTCCTTTTGGCAGCGCTCTTTTACCGAAATAATGGGAGTAGTGCCTGCCATATAGGCTTTCATGGTTTCAGGCAGGTTTGCAACCAAAATACCCACTAGTTCATAATTCACTGCAGTAAACGCTTTTCGTAAAGGGGTTATTTTTCCAACACCCGCACCATAAAAGGGATCTGCACCAAGCTCTAAAAGCTTCTTAACAACATCTACAAAATGTGGATGCTGAGCTACCGCCAGTAAAAGGCTTTGGCCATCTTTTGAAAGACAGGTAACATCTACCCCTCTAGCAAGAATTGCCAAGCAAGACTCTTTAAGACCATTATGAAACACATCATATACTTGCTCATCTTTGAGCGTAAACTCTAAGCCTATGAGGGTACTTAGAAGGGCATCGCACTCTTTTTTCACGATAAGCTTTGGTAGTGTATGTTCAGGAAGCTTCTGCAAAAGTTCCTTTGTTGCAAGGCCCTTGGCAATATCTGGCAGCTTTTCGCACATAAGGGCAAAGCTTGCCCACCCTACTGGAATATTTAAGGCAAGAAGTGCCTGCACACCTTCAGCATCAGCCTTACCAATTGCCGCGTGAAGCTCTGCTGAGCCAAGAGTTGCACGAAGTTCAGGATGATCTCCTACAAGCATGCTTGGAGTTTGGCCTTGCTTATTCTTCACAAATAAAGGAACACCTTT
>JAYRNE010000285.1:0-8646 GCA_041912355.1 Chlamydiales bacterium | reverse complement strand
TAACCGCCCGGGTGATTTTTGAGCGATCTTTCTGAGATTCGCTCTTTGTCGCAAACCCACATACTCCTAAGAGTAGAGGGTTTGCGACAAAGAGCGAAGGTCGGAAAAGGCGCCAAAAAGCGCACCGCCGGTATTTCCTGTCAGCCTCGAAGGGTTCTGGAGTGCGGGGCAGTTATGCACCGCTTTTAATTTGGCCGTAGACTAGAACATCGATAAGGTCCAACCATTCAATAACCCTCACACTATGTCACGAGCGTGTTGGCAAAAATCGCATACATAATTTTAGGCTTCAAGCGTACTTTCCAATAACGTGCGTGCATGAATTTAAAAGCGGTGCATTACTGCCCCGCACTCCAGGCCCCTTCGGGCATTAAACGGCTATTTCTTCACAAGCCCTCAGCTTCTAAATGGCCAATCAGAAGCTCTAAGGTGTCTAGACGCTCGTTTAAGCCTTTTGGTGTGACTTCTCGGGTAGGGTAGATGTCATCAAGTGCGCCTGAGAAGCTCCTTACTCCATTATGCTCAAAGTGGTTTGGGTCACGTCCCCAAAAGAGCGAAGCTAACATTTCAGAAGAAAAGGTTTTGGATTGCATCTTATCAACTTCTTCCAAGATTGCCTCTTTAATGCCATCCCAGTTTTTGCGAAAGGGTCTAATCCCCATGGCGTCTTTAATAACTTTATCGCTCTCCAACTCTTCATAGAGGGCTTTGAATCTATTGGCTATCGCTGTTTTTGTTTCCTCTACTGTAAGGTCAGCTACCTCTTTGCGAGATAAGATCTTAGTGGGGTCATAGGCGCGCTCGGCAAGCCCTCTTTCAACGAGGGGGCGTACTTGCTTTAACTCCTCAAACACTGGTAAAGCCGCCTGTTCAAGCCTAAACGTTGCAACATTCTCTTTAGCTACCTGTTCTCTTACGAGCTTTTGTGCAGATTCATAGAGCGCTTTATCGCGAATTTTTACTTGATTCTTATCAATAGTCAAGCCGATAGAGTGAAGAACATCCTTAAAGATTTTCTCAGCTGGAGCATCTTTACTCTCTTTTAGCTCCCTTACTATTTGAGTAAAATCTTCAATCAATTTTCCTTCTGAGCTAAATCCCTTCATCTGTATTTTCCCTAAAAGGGCAACTGCCTTTTCTGGAGAATCTATGTAGGCAAGCATCGACTTGTATTTGGGCTCTTTTAACAGATTCAGTCTCTCTACGTGGCTTCCTGTAAGTATAAGGCGCTCAAGAAAGACCTTATTTCGCGCTGCTAATTTTTCTTGGGCTGCATGTAGATGAGGTTCTGCTTTAGACTGAAGCTGTTCCAACTTCTTTACCCTCTCTTTAGAGCTTGCAAGATTTTTTTCTGCCTCTTCAAGCTCACGATTGGCAGTTGTATACTCTTTATGGAGTATTTCAAGGTTTTCAAGGGAATCCATGACCACTTTTGCAGATCTCGGACCTAAAAAATCCCTAATAGCATCTAGCTGCTTCTTAATTTCCTTGGGGCTTGCCTTCGTGATATCAAAGTCTGAAAGCTCATCCCAGTCTCCTGTAAGTCGGTCTGTTAGACTCTGCAATTTCTCTGCACTCGTTGTAAGTTCGCTATAGCCATCAATAATTGTACTTAATGCTCTTTCCTGTTTAGTACGCGCTTGCTTAAGAATCCGCCCATCTTCAGCGAGTTTCATTTTAGCTTCTTGTCCATCAACCTCAAGTCTATCTATCCATTGAGCAACCTCTGGCAACTCTTCTGAAAGAAATGCATCTCTATTTTTTGAAGCAGCTTGCAACTCTTTTTCTAGTTGCTTTACATCAAGCTTTTTAGGCAGAGCCTTTGGCGCTTCTGCATAGTCAATAACCATCTTTAAAAAGTCGACTACTGGTTCCATATTCTCAGGAACAGCTTTCAGCATAATCTGCTTGTCGAGCGTTAAAAAATCTCGAAGAACAAAGAGCTTTTTCATAATTGGTTCAGCATCTTTAATTGCTTGGTTCAGCGTTTTGTCCTTGAGTCTTGATGCCTTTATGTGTTCCTGCAGCTCTCTAAGAACACTTTTTAGTTCATTTTTATTTTCAGGGCAGGCGTCTATAGCAGCCTTAAGAGCAGCGTCATACTCTTTCTCTCGTGGAGTAAGTGGCCGCACGGTTCTTGTTACATCCAGGGTCTCTTTAGTTCTTGTTACTGGGGCAATATCATAGGCGTGCCTTGTAACAAGGGTTCTAAGATAGTCTATTGCGTTTGTAACCTCTTGCGGAATGGGGGTATTTTGCTGCGTGTAGGCCTTTTCTATTAGGCCTATAATGCCTTTTTGTTCAATGCCCTTGCCACCTTTTTGACCTAAGAGCACTCTTTGAAGCTCTTCTGGAGCTACTTTTTTGCTCTTTATGTCAGCATGATGCTGGATAATCCATTGATTCTCCTTTGAACGCATGGGGTCGTAGCCCAATCTCTGCGAGCCCTGACCTAGCGACTTCGCTACTTGACTTTCACTTGGCTTATCTCCATAGACAAGCGAAATAAGAGCATCAAGGCCCGCATGTATATATTCAGCTGTTGCAGGCGCTTCAAGAGTAAGCACGCTTTTCTCGCCTGATGGTGCCTTCTCACGAGGAGCCATCACCGTGTGAGGTGCCTGTTTTACACTCGTTCGTGCTCTTTCTAAGAGCTGTTTTAGGGAAGGATCCAAACCCTCTTCATAGTCGTTTTCCATCAGGGCTACAGCCCCGGCGGATGCTTCTATATGGGATACTTCAAGCGTCATGTTCTGAACCCAGGCCTTAGCACTTTTTATATGAGCTGCATCCAAACCTTTTATAGATGAAGACTCTAAAGCCTCGCTTAAATCCTTCAAGTCTCGACGTCTTGTTTTGACATGTTCCGAAAGCTCTTTTTTCGATAACCCTTGAAATTTAGCTGTCAGGGTTTCTATTTTAGTGGCTTCTTTTTTTGACTCTGCTACTTCTTGGACAACAGCTTGTAGCTTCGCCTTTTCGTTTTTAGATAGGACAGATGGTGTGGCAACGAGTGCAGGCATTTCTACTTGAATAGCAGGATGAGACACTGATACGTCTTTTTTAGGCGTTTCTATTTTTTTGGAAGGCCTCAAACCAACGTTTGCAGCTAGAGGTCTGTTTTCCTGATCACCCACAGGCTTTAGGGCACCTTTTTCCATGACGGGTGTTTCAGGTGGGTGGGAGGTGGTGGGAGTAGGCTTAGGCTGTGTTTGAGCCTCAGCAGGAGAGACTACCACGCCTGTTGCAGCTCCTATTGGCTCGCCTTGAGGCTTCGGAGGAACCTGTGCAGCTGGGGGTATGTTTTCCTGAGCACTCCCAGGCTGCTCTTTAGAGTCAGGAAGACTTGATACTGCCGGTTTCATCTCACCCTTGACCTTATCAATCAAGCTTTGAGTCATCTCTCTAAATTTAGTAGCATTTTGATCCTGAATTTCAATTTCGGTAACGTCCTTTTTTCGACTCACAAGGCTCTTCAATTCAGCTGGCACATTAACACCTGTCTTCTTCGCTATCTCGAGATAGTTCTTCAGCTCTTTTGCTGGCATTGTAAATGACAGCTCTTCAGCCTTACTTACATTCTTCGATATCATTTTTGTTTCGGTATTAATATAGCTCTTCACAGCCTCAGGTATTTTTTCGAGCACCTTATCTTCCTGATGCCTAATGCCAAACTTCAGAAGACTCATCTTGTTAACTACAATAGTTTTTTGTGGGTCATCGGTCTTAAATTCTACTGCAAGGCCAAGGGCTAACATAACGGCTTTCGTTATGCCGCTCGTGTATTGCTTAACCCCTTGATCCTTTGTTCTGCCTTCATCAAGTTCACTAAAAATACGTGCAACACCAAAACTAGATACTGCTGACATATAGGTTTTTCCTCTAAGTATTATTTAACTAAGCTATAGCGCGTACTTAAATTGTTATCAATTAAATTTTATAAAAATAGGCATAGTTATTGCCATACGAGAGAGAGTCTGCTATGCTACCCCCCTCACGACAAAATTCTGGAAGAAAAATGGAAATACCCTATAAGCCCCCGCAGCACTACGAGCAGACTGTTACCTTTAATTCTCCCTGGCTAGAATTTGAAAGAGCAAGCTTTCCTAAACTAGAGGAAGATAAGCAATGCGATGTGGCTATTATTGGGGGCGGCATCTCAGGCGTTACCACCCTTTATTACCTACTCAGGGAAACTGACAAGCAGGTGGTGCTTTTTGAGCAAGGGAAGATGGCAAGCCAAGCTACAGGAAATAATGCAGCCCTTGCCTGCGTCCACATTGAACGCCCCATTCAGGAACTTGTTGAAGAATATGGGCTAGAAAGAACGCGCCAGACCTTTAAAGAGGTAGATGCTGCCTGGGACCTTATGCTCGATATACTTAAGGTAGTCGACGGGCAAGAGCTACTTACCCCCTTACCACATATCACTATCGCCATGACAAGCAAAGAGGTGCTTTTAGGGCACATAGAGCGCGAAAAGTATCATAGAACGCTTGATAGATCAAAATGGCACTACTTTGTTGCAGACGATCTAGTGATTAAAGATGATAAAATCGAAATTCTCCCTATCCCCAAAGCTGAGCTTTTACAAAAGCTTCATATTATCGATGAGGATTTTATCGCTCTTGCAACCCCCGAAGAGGGGCTAAAATTTGGAAGGCTTAATAGTGCCGCATTTTGCCATAAGATACTTGCATATCTATCTAGCCACTACCCTAACAGGTTTTCTCTATACGAGCATACACCCATTAGCTCCATCCAACAGGTTGATGGCGGCATAGAACTTATCCATCCCCACGGCAAGGCTTTAGGAAAAGATGTAATACTCTGTACAAACGGCTATAAAGGCTTTACAATAAAGACTCAAGATGGCTCAACTCTCACACGCCTCCAGGACCATCTTATTCCTCGAGAAGGCTATATGGCAGCCCTTCCTAATAAAACCCGCGAGCCTTTTGCCCAAGCCTTTTTTTATGATCAGGAAAAATATGCCGACTCGCCCTATTTTTACCTTTCCCACACAAACAACTTTACTGTCTTAGGCGGCCCTGAATTTGACGAGCCATCTGGAGTTCATAGCAATGAGGTAATTGCCCAAAGAGCAGCTACAAGCCAAAAGGTCTACCACCAGTTCCTCGAAAACACCTACGGAATCAAAAACAGCACCTTCAGCCACTTCTGGTACGGCATTATGGGCTACACCTCTAATGGCGTTCGCTGGGTAGGCGAAGAACAACAACTTGCCCATCTCTGGTACAACCTAGGCTGTAACGGAATTGGCATTACAACGTCTATAGGGGCAGCAAAACGACTTGTAGGCTTAATACAAGGTCACAAATTGCCGCCTTCTCTATTTGAGCTTATCCCCTAAGAAACTCTACCACGCTTGGTTATGCTCTATAATTCTTGGGTACTGCAGCCCAAACCAGTTGTATGACCGATTGGATAAGATATACCTTGTGGAGGCATCTCTCTGAAAATAGTGGGGCATGGTATCTCTCCAGGCAATATCCACAATGGCGTGTTGATGGCCTGGATCTTCTCTATCATAGTCATAGTAGTTTAGATCACCCACCTCAATTGGAAGCGGAAGTTGCATCTCTTTACAGATGGAAATTTCTATTTCGTAAGGATGAACAATTCCACCATTATGCTCTATAAGAAGCAGCCGTAGTTTACATGCCAAGGTATATGGAAGAACAGGGTCGTACGGAAGGGCTTCATAAAGCTCGTGAAAATCTTGATCTTCAACCCGTACTGCAAGATCCCTAAGCACGCGCGAAAGCTGCTGCTTTGTTAAAGAGACCTTTGAATACTCCTGATCAATAATATCCTCTAAAAATGAAATACTATCTCGCTCTACGCCATCTCGGAAGGTATCTCGAAAAGCTTGATAGCTCATAACATCGCTCAACGCCGTTTTAATTTTCACTCTCCGTAGACGGTCTTGAGTAAACCTTTCAATAACTCTGGTTTTTGTATCAATAGGGATAACTGAAGAGAGCCTCCTTTTTGCAGGCTCGAAGAGGGTTTTATTGATAAAAGTCTTAAACGCCAGCCTGTTACTCAACAATAGCTGCCAGCAGTGCGGTGTTAATGTCCAGGCATGAGCCCACTCGGTGGTAATCAAAATTCTGGGATGGTCCTGTATATTACCCAGCTGAAAGCGCTGAAGAACCTCAAGGAGTCTTTGCAGAAAACGATAGGGGGTTTCGCATCCAGCAAGATTCTGCCTACTTACCTGAATTCCATAGGCAAGATCAAGCACGAGATATTCACGTCCTCCTATCTGACTAAACAGGAGAAGGTCAGCCTCATCCAAATGCCTTGCCTGAACAGGCTTAGGCTTTATATGCTTCACACAATAATTTGCAATGACACTTTTGTACAGGTGAGATTTCACCCCAGCTATCATGACTTTTTTATATGCATCAATATCCTTAATACGTGGATCCTGATACTCTTTAATTGTAGCAACAATCACATTCTGAAGATCTGTAATAGAATGTAAGAGTACATAATTCCGCTCTTTAAGATGGAAAAAGCGCATAGAATGCCTAAACGCTTCAGCAAGAGCTTGATAATCTCCTCTATACTCCCCAGCAATTAGCATCGCTCCAACGCGTACACCCTGATGAGAATGGGTAACATGATGCTCGTTGCAGTTTTCAACCCATATCCTTTGCATCAACACTCTTTTTATACCACTATGGAGCTCTTGTAAAGCAGCGTCACCACAACGAGAAAAGGCATCCATGCATGCGCTAATCGCCTCCTCTTTAAAACTGACATCTCCAACATCTGGGTCAAAAGGCTTCCTAGTAGAATTCAAGTAGAGAAATTCTAGTATCGCAAGCTCGCTATGCACGAATATGTTCAATCCATACGCAGAATAGAGCCGTGAGGCATATGCCAATTGGGTGCCCTCCCCATTTTCTACAAGCAGATTTTCAAGAATATCCTTAAGAGGCATCGCACCTTCGTGAACACCTTCATCATGAACATCTAAATTAAGAGTCGATGAGAGATGCTCAAAAGGCGCAAGCTTCATGGCATCGCTTCTTGCAAGCTTAAAATCAAGCACGCGGCTATGTTGAAGCCGGTTTTCAACGAGGCGTGCAATTGGAACGGTAGCCCCGAGATGCGAAGCAATATAGCCCTTCTCAAGATGATCTAGCATAGCGGCCAAGACCTTGGAGGTACTATTTTCTGTAGCGTAGATAAAGGCGCTAACGGCATAACAATTGGGAGCCTCGCCTTGACGAACATCAGAAAAAAGAGCCATCAGACAGTCCCACATCGCATGCACCGGTTCAATAATAGAATTGGGGGCAAGCTTTAAATCAATACGAATAACATCTTGCAGCTCTTGATGAACCTGAATGGGCGATAGAAGCTGAGCCTTAATCTGAGGCTGTCTAAGAATTTGCGAAACAACAGCTAAAATATGATGGAGGTGTTCTGGCTGAAGGTACTTCACAACTTGACACTCACTCTTCGTTAAAAGAGCGATGATCGCCATTGCACCTCCGTAATTAAACACCTGATCATTCGTAATTACCATATGGGCAAAACAGCGCATGAGATAGTGCGTTTTTCCAGAAGGAATCATGGGAGAAGCCCCAGACTCCTCATGCGAGGCAATATAGCTCTCTACTTCCCGGGTCATTTCAGAAGCTCTAAATAAAACGAGAGATTCTTCCATTGGAAATACATCGCCCCGATCTCGATCTAGGTAAAAGAGGACCAATCCCAATTCTGCTATCGTTTGCTCGTAGTTTGGCATTCTAAGGATTGCTTTTACCTTACCTCGAATTCTATCCTGATCAGGATGATTAGTAGTTTGGAGCTTTTTCTCTATTTCATACACCTGTTCGCGAATATGATAAAATTGGTCCAAATCATCAGTAAGCCCTGGCGAATTAAAATTATATTTATAGACATCAGAAAGAGCTCTATACGATAAATCCACTTTTCTTCTAGTAAGAGGAATCTCGCACTCTTCGGCTGTACCCTCAAAGAGCGCTCTCTTAGCTGCACCCTCTGCTCGTAAAACTGGAGTTTGTTGCGGCTTTAATGGACTACTCCAATTAACCCCACCAGATTGTCTAACTGATTCCACATTATTCATAACACAACACTTTTATTATTTTTATGCATAATTATAACCGCATATTTAATATAAAAAAAGAACATAAAAACGCTAATTAATTCCAGAGCCAAAAAAAAACAAAAGCACTAGTCATTCCCCTAAGGCGGAGTACATAAAAATGGCATCTACTCAATGAAAGAGAGCCCTTATTTAGAAAAAAATCCTTGATAAAAATTTTTACTTTATAGATATAGAGAAATAGCCCCCTAGTGGGGATTTTTAACCCAAAATAAACCAAAAATAAGGATATTTTTATGCCACAATTTAACAACCCAAACCGTAACCCAAACCAAGACCAACCACATAGCCCAAATCAGACACAAAATCCAAACCAAAGACAAAATCCACAGCAAAAGCCAGGCCAAAACCCAAACCAAAGACAGAACCCACAACAAAAGCCAAAGCATCAGTAATATAAGCTTTAGAAGAGGCCGAGAAATTCGGCCTCTTCCCTCTCAAAAATCTTCATCTTGCCTTTGTTCAACAATTAT